>JBBSSF010000139.1:0-8011 GCA_038242345.1 Hyphomicrobiales bacterium | reverse complement strand
TCGGCTCACGGTAAACGCTCTAGTATTTTGATTTTACGCATTTTCTTCACGCGAACCGGTATCCACTTCGCTTGAAAATGCTCTAGCGCCTGAAGATCAGCGGATTTCTCATGTCGCTGGACCATATGAAAAATCCGCGGCGCTCCGGCCCCCGGGCACGGTCCGCGCCTGTCGCGGGTCCGTCCTCTCCCGCGCCCCGGCGACCGGACCGCGCACCGGACAGACCCCGAGGGGGCCGGAAAACAGCACCGGCCGGGTCGCCCCGTTCGATGGGGCGCCGGCCGGTTTCGCAGCTTCAAAGCTCGGAGCCCCGGGGGCCGTGCGCCCCCGGACGGAACGGCCCGCCCCCCCGGAACAGGGGGCCGGCGCGCACCAGATCAGAAGTGGATCGCCCGCTTGTCGACGGCGAGCGCGGCTTCCTTCACGGCTTCCGCCACGGTCGGATGGGCATGGCAGGTGCGGGCGATGTCCTCGGCCGCAGCACCAAACTCCATGGCGATGGCCGCCTCGTGGATCAGCTCGCCGGCCGCCGGGCCGATGATGTGCACGCCGAGCACCCGGTCGGTGGCGGCATCGGCGAGGATCTTCACGAAGCCGTCGGAGGCGTGGATGACCTTGGCGCGGGCATTCGCCGTCAGCGGGAACTTGCCCACCTTGTAGGCGATGCCGGCGGCCTTCAGATCCTCTTCGGTCTTGCCGATCGCCGCCACTTCCGGCGCCGTGTAGACCACACCCGGGATCAGGTCATAGTTGATGTGCGGCTTCTGGCCGACCAGCATCTCGGCCAGCGCCACGCCCTCGTCCTCGGCCTTGTGGGCGAGCATCGGGCCGACGATGGCGTCACCGATGGCATAGATGCCCGGAACGCTGGTGGCGAAATGGCCGTCGGTCTTCACCCGGCCGCGCTCGTCGAGGGCGACGCCGACGGCTTCCAGGCCGAGGCCGGCCGTGTAGGCGCGACGGCCGACGGCCACCAGCACCACATCGGCTTCCAGCGTCTCGGCCGCGCCACCGGCCGCCGGCTCCACCGTGACGGTGACGCCGGTCTCCGACGGCACCGCAGCGGTGACCTTGGACGACAGCTTGAAGGAGAAGCCCTGCTTCTGCAGCAGGCGCTGGAAGGTCTTGGCGACCTCGCCATCCATGCCCGGCATCAGCCGGTCGAGGAACTCGACCACGGTGACCTCGGCGCCGAGACGGCTCCACACCGAGCCAAGCTCCAGACCGATGACGCCGCCGCCGATGACGACCAGCTTCTTCGGCACCGCCGGCAGCGCGATCGCGCCGGTGGACGAGACGATCCTGTCCTCGTCGATCTCGATGCCGCGCAGCGGGGCGACTTCCGAGCCGGTGGCGATGACGATCGCCTTGGCATCGATCTCCTCGGTGCCGCCGGCATTCAGCGCGACCGAGACCTTGCCCGGCGCGGTGATGGTGCCGGCGCCCTGGAAGGCGGTGATCTTGTTCTTCTTGAAGAGGAACTCGATGCCCTTGGTGTTGCCGTCGATGGCTTCCTGCTTGTAGGCCATCAGCCCCGGCAGATCGAGCTCGGGGGCCGAGACCTTGATGCCCATGGAGGCGAAGCCGTGGCCGGCCTCATGGAACAGCTCGGAGGCATGCAGCAGCGCCTTGGAGGGAATGCAGCCGACATTCAGGCAGGTGCCGCCATGGGTCGCCCGCTTCTCGACCACCGCGACCTTGAGGCCCAGCTGGGCCGCGCGAATGGCACACACATAGCCGCCGGGGCCGGTGCCGATGACGACGAGATCGAACGCGCTCACCCTTGTCTTCCTTCTTGTCGGGTCTGTCACGCCGGCAGCGCCCGCTCTGGTCGCCAGGCCGGATCGGAACTGAATTCGAGCGGCCGGGCCTTGTCCGCCCGCTCCGGACCGGTCTCCCGCCGACCCTCACGCCATCAGGGCAATCAGCATCAGGACGAGCCCGACGAGCGAGGCGCCCCAGGCAAGGCCGCGCACATAGGGAACGCCGGCCAGATAGAGCGGCAGATAGACCACCCGCGCCCAGAACCACACCGCCGCCCCGGCAGCGCCGAGGCCACCCGACTTCTGCGCGACCACCAGCGCAAGCGCCAGCCCGACAAAAGCCGGATAGGTCTCCAGGAAGTTGGCAAGCGCCCGGGCCGCCCGTCCGGCGACGACCCCTTGTGCCTTGCGCCCCGCATCCCGGGCACCGGCATTGTAGGGCAACCCGAGTTCCCGGGTGGCCGTGCCGGTCTGGACGAAGATCTGCACCAGCAGCAGGACGACACTGAGGCCGAGATAGACGAATTCCGTCGCCATGGCGGGAGTTCCCTTGCGGATGAGCGGCGGAGAGGGCGCAAAGCCGAGGGCGGGCGGAGCTCGTCGCCCCGCCCGCCCGAACCGGTCTCAGAGGTCGAGGACCAGACGCTCCGGATCCTCGATGGACTCCTTCACGCGCACCAGGAAGGTGACGGCTTCCTTGCCGTCGATGATGCGGTGATCGTAGGAGAGGGCGAGATACATCATCGGGCGGATGACGATCTGGCCGTTGCGCACCACCGGACGGTCCTCGATGCGGTGCATGCCGAGGATGCCCGACTGCGGCGCGTTCAGGATCGGCGTCGACATCAGCGAGCCATAGACGCCGCCGTTGGAGATGGTGAAGGTGCCGCCCTGCATGTCGGCGATCGACAGCTGGCCATCGCGCGCCTTCTTGCCGAAGCCGGCAATCGCCTTCTCGACACCGGCCACCGAGAGCTGGTCGGCATCGCGCACCACCGGCACGACGAGGCCCTTGTCGGTGCCGACGGCCACGCCGATGTGGTAGTAGTTCTTGTAGATCAGGTCGACGCCGTCGATCTCGGCGTTGACGGCGGGCACATCCTTCAGCGCCTGCACGCAGGCCTTCACGAACAGGCCCATGAAGCCCATCCGGGTGCCGTGCTTCTTCTCGAACAGGTCCTTGTAGCGCTTGCGGACATCCATCAGCGCCGACATGTCCACGTCGTTGAACGTGGTCAGCATGGCGGCCTGGGCCTGGGCGTCCTTCAGTCGACGGGCAATCGTCTGGCGCAGCTTGGTCATGCGCACCCGCTCCTCGCGGACCGCATCATCCGCCGAGGAGGCCGGACGGGCAGCAGCGGGCGCCGCCGCCGGAGCCGGGGCAGCCGCCAGGCCGCCAGCGATGGCCGCCAGCACGTCGCCCTTCAGCACCTGGCCGCGCGTGCCGGAGCCGGCCACGTCGGCCGTGCTGATGCCGGCCTCGGCCGCGATCTTGGCCGCCGAGGGGGCCGGCGGCATGGCAGTCGGGGCGGAGGGAGCGGCGACCGGGGCCGGAGCCGCTGCCGCCGGAGCCGGTGCGGCAGCCGCCACCGGGGCCGGCGCCGCAGCCGCACCTTCGCCCGACAGCATGCCGAGCAGCGCGCCGACGCCCACGGTCTCGCCGGGCTTCACGAGAATCTCGGACAGGACACCGGCGGCGGGAGCCGGAACTTCCACCGTCACCTTGTCGGTTTCGAGCTCGACCAGGGGCTCGTCGGCCTGCACGGCGTCGCCAGCCTTCTTGAACCACTGGCCGATGGTCGCCTCGGTCACGGACTCGCCGAGGGTGGGAACGCGGATCTCCGTCGCCATCGTGATCTCTTTTCGGTGTGTCGAACGGTTCTGGTTGGGTCCGGTCCCCCGGGAGCCTTCCCGGGGGACCGACGGAGTGTCTTGGGGGCCGATCAGCGGATCGTCAGGGCTTCGTTGAGGAAGGCCTGGAGCTGGGCGAGATGCTTGGACATCAGACCGGTGGCGGTCGCCGCCGAAGCCGGACGGCCGGCATAGAGCGGCCGCGAGACCTTCAGCTTGGCGGTCTCCATGGCGAACTCCAGATACTGCTGGACGAAGTTCCAGGAGCCCATGTTCTTCGGCTCTTCCTGGCACCACACCACATCCGCATTCGGATAGGCCAGCAGACGGTTGATGATCGCCTTGGTCGGGAACGGATAGAGCTGTTCCACGCGCAGGAGATAGACATCGTTGATGCCGCGCTTCTCGCGCTCCTCGTACAGGTCATAGTAGACCTTGCCCGAGCAGAGCACGACACGGCGGATCTTCTCCTTCGGCACCAGCTGGATCGCCTGATCCGGCAGCCGCTCGGCGTCATCCGACAGCAGGCGGCGGAAGTGGCCGTTCTCGATGCCGAACTCGTCGAGGGTCGACACCGCCCGCTTGTGGCGCAGCAGCGACTTCGGCGTCATCAGGATCAGCGGCTTGCGGAAGTTGCGCTTCAGCTGCCGGCGCAGGATGTGGAAGTAGCTGGCCGGCGTCGAGCAGTTGGCCACCTGCATGTTGTCCTCGGCGCACATCTGGAGATAGCGCTCCAGACGGGCGGACGAATGCTCCGGACCCTGGCCCTCATAACCATGGGGCAGCAGGCAGACGAGGCCGGACATGCGCAGCCACTTGCGTTCGCCCGACGACAGGAACTGGTCGAACACCACCTGCGCGCCGTTGGCGAAGTCGCCGAACTGGCCTTCCCACAGCACGAGCTTGTTCGGCTCGGACAGGGAGTAGCCATATTCGAACCCGAGCACGGCCTCTTCCGACAGCATCGAGTTGATGACTTCGTAGTGGGCCTGGCCAGGCTTCAGATGGTTGAGCGGCTTGTAGCGGGCCTCGGTGTCCTGGTCGAACAGCACCGAATGGCGCTGGGAGAAGGTGCCGCGCTCCACGTCCTGACCGGACAGGCGCACGCCGTAGCCGTCCACCAGCAGCGAGCCGAAGGCCAGCGCTTCCGCCGTCGCCCAGTCGATGCCCTCGCCGGTCTCGATCATCTTGCGGCGGTTCTCGATGAACCGGCGCACGGTGCGGTGGATGTTGAGCCCCTCGGGGATCGAGGTCAGACGCTCGCCCAGCCAGCGCAGCTCGTCGAGATCGACGCCGGTGTGACCACGGCGCGGATCCTCAAGATCCTCGGCCGTCGACAGCTGTGACCAGCGGCCTTCCAGCCAGTCGGCCTTGTTCGGCTTGAACGCCTGGCCAGCCTCGAACTCGGCATCGAGCCGGGCGCGCCAGCTGTTCTTCAGGGTCTCGACTTCGCCCTCGGTGATGAGGCCTTCGGACACCAGCTTCTTGGTGTAGATCTGCAGCGTCGTCTCGTGGCCGCGGATCTTCTTGTACATCAGCGGCTGGGTGAACGCCGGCTCGTCGCCTTCATTGTGACCGAAGCGGCGATAGCAGAACATGTCGATGACGACCGGCTTGTGGAAGGTCTGCCGGAACTCGATCGCCACCTTGGCTGCAAACACCACGGCTTCCGGGTCATCCCCGTTCACGTGGAAGATCGGCGCCTCGATCATCTTCGCCACATCCGACGGATAGGGCGAGGACCGCGAATAGCGCGGATTGGTGGTGAAGCCGATCTGGTTGTTGATGATGAAATGCAGCGAGCCGCCGGTGTTGTGGCCCTTGAGGCCCGACAGGCCGAGGCATTCCGCCACCACGCCCTGGCCGGCAAAGGCCGCATCGCCATGCAGCAGCAGCGGCAGGACCATGGTGCGGTCCTTGTCGTCCCACTGGTCCTGCTTGGCGCGCACCTTGCCGAGCACCACCGGATTGACGATTTCCAGATGGGACGGGTTGGCGGTCAGCGACAGGTGGACGTTGTTATGATCGAACTCGCGATCCGACGAAGCACCCAGATGGTACTTCACGTCGCCCGAGCCTTCGACATCGTCCGGGGCGTAGGACCCGCCCTTGAACTCGTGGAAGATCGCCCGGTGCGGCTTGCCCATCACCTGGGACAGCACGTTCAGGCGGCCACGATGGGCCATGCCGAGCACGATCTCCTTCAGACCGAGCTGGCCGCCGCGCTTGATGATCTGTTCCAGCGCCGGGATCAGCGCTTCACCGCCATCGAGACCGAAGCGCTTGGTGCCGGTAAACTTCACATCGAGGAACTTCTCGAAGCCCTCGGCCTCAACGAGCTTGTTGAGGATGGCCTTCTTGCCCTCGTTGGTGAAGGTGACCTGCTTGTCCGGCCCCTCGATGCGCGCCTGAATCCAGCTCTTCTCGGCCGGATCCGAGATGTGCATGAACTCGATGCCAATGGTGCCACAATAGGTGCGCTTCAGGATCTCGAGCATCTCGCGGATGGTCGCGTATTCGAGACCGAGCACATGGTCGATGAAGATCTTGCGATCCCAGTCGGCATCGGTGAAGCCGTAGGACGAGGGATGCAGCTCTTCATGATCGCGGGGCGGGGACAGGCCCAGCGGATCAAGATTGGCGTGGAGATGGCCGCGCATGCGGTAGGCGCGGATCATCATGATCGCGCGGACCGAATCGCGGGTGGCGCGCAGCAGGTCGGTTTCCGACACGGCCTTGCCCGTCTGGGCGGCCTTCTGCTCGGCCTTGGCCTTGACCTTCTCGCCGATGGCCTTTTCCACCGCCGGCCAGTTGCCGTCGATGACGTTCACCAGCTCGCCATTGGCAACCGGCGGCCAGTCGGTGCGGCTCCAGGGCGCGCCCTTGGCCTCACGGGTGGCAAGACCCGGCTCCTCGGCGAGGCCCGCGAAGAAGGCCTGCCACTCCGCCGGGACCGACGCGGGGTCCTGTTCGTAGCGGGCTTGAAGCTCCTCGATATAGGCGGTGTTGCCGCCATAGAGGAACGAGGTCGCAAGCATCGCCTCGTTGCTGTCGTTCCGTGCCACAGCCCTGTCTCCCTTGACCGGCGTCGGCGTCTCCGGGGTCCGGATCGAGACGCGGCGCCGACTTGTCCGCCGTTGCAGCGCGTGGTCTGCGCCGCTTGGGTCGGGACACCGTCACCCTTGGTTTCATGAGACCGAACCGGCGCGGACCGGTCGTCTCCAACATTGCCGGCGCGGATGATCCGGCCTCTGCCGGATGCCCCCGTCGCCCGCTCCGCGCCTCCGGGCGCGGCTGTTCTTGCCGGAGCGTCCCGTCGGGCAGCCCCCTGGCCGCCCCGTCGGACACCCCTCCCGGGAATATCGGATCCCGATCGGAAAATTCACAGGGGCCCGCGCCGGACACTTCCCTTGGAGTTTCGTGCGCAGCCCGCCTTGACTTCCCGCCGGCCAGCCGGGACCTCCCGACTCGCGGCAGTCCGGATCGTCCTCCCCGCCCTTCCCGTTCCGGGAATCGGCGCACGGCCCGGTCTTCTCGCTGCCCCGCCAGCAGGCCGGCGGGACAGGAACCTCTTGCGGGCCACGTCCGGAGCGGACGATCCGCTCCGGAGAGACCTGCCTCAGCCCTTCAGGACTTCGACCAGGGTCTTGCCGAGACGGGCCGGCGACGGCGACACGACGATGCCGGCCGCCTGCATGGCCTCGATCTTGTCCTCGGCGCCGCCCTTGCCACCGGAGATGATGGCGCCGGCATGGCCCATGCGGCGGCCGGGAGGAGCGGTCCGGCCGGCAATGAAGCCGACCATCGGCTTCTTGCGACCGCGCTGGGCCTCGTCCTTCAGGAACTGGGCCGCCTCGTCCTCGGCCGAACCGCCGATCTCGCCGATCATGACGATCGACTCGGTCTTCGGGTCCGCCAGGAACAGCTCCAGCACGTCGATGAACTCGGTGCCCTTCACCGGGTCGCCGCCGATGCCGACGGCGGAGGTCTGGCCCAGGCCCTCGTTGGTGGTCTGGAACACCGCCTCATAGGTCAGCGTGCCCGAACGGGACACGACGCCGACCGAGCCCGGCTTGAAGATGTTGGCCGGCATGATGCCGATCTTCGATTCGCCGGCGGTGACGATGCCCGGGCAGTTCGGGCCGACAAGGCGCGACTTGGACCCCGACAGCGCCCGCTTCACGCGCACCATGTCGAGCACCGGAATGCCCTCGGTGATGCAGACGATCAGCGGGATCTCGGCGGCAATCGCCTCGCAGATGGCATCAGCGGCGCCCGGAGGCGGCACATAGATCACGCTGGCATTGGCGCCGGTGGCCTCGCGGGCCTCCTTCACGGTGTCGAACACCGGCAGGTCCAGGTGGCGCGTGCCGCCCTTGCCCGGCGTCACGCCGCCG
>JBBSSF010000138.1:0-8014 GCA_038242345.1 Hyphomicrobiales bacterium | reverse complement strand
GAGATTAGCTTGATGTTGTGTTTGTCCGGGCGGATTTTGTGTTTTGTATGCGATATACAACATAGCTAAAAATTGTTATTTCTGTCTCCCGTGCCGTCCGGAGCCGCCGCCATGGTCGCGACCCTTGCTTCCCTTCCCCATGCCGATGGTTTCCGCATGCCGGCGGAATGGGCGCCCCATGCCGGCTGCTGGATGATCTGGCCGGAGCGCCCGGACAACTGGCGGCTGGGGGCAAAGCCCGCCCAGGCGGCCTTCGCGGCGGTGGCCAGCGCCATCGCCATGGCCGAGCCGGTGACGGTGGCGGTGTCGGCGACCCAGTTCGCCAATGCCCGCGCCCGGCTGCCGGCGGCGGTGCGGGTGGTGGAGATGTCCACCGATGATGCCTGGATGCGCGACACCGGGCCGACCTTCGTCACCGATCCCCTCGGCCGGCTGCGCGGCATCGACTGGGGCTTCAATGCCTGGGGCGGGCATCTGGGCGGCCTCTATGGCTCGTGGCGCCATGACGAGCAGGTGGCGGCCAAGGTGCTGGAGATCGAGCGCGCGCCGCGCTACCGCTGCCCCATCGTGCTGGAGGGCGGCTCCATCCATGTCGATGGCGAGGGCACGCTTCTGACCACCGAAGAATGCCTGCTCAACCCCAACCGCAATCCGGACCTGTCGCGGGCCGAGATCGAGACGGTGCTGAAGCAGCATCTGGGGGTGGAGAAGATCCTCTGGCTCGGCGCCGGCCTCTTCAATGACGAGACCGACGGCCATATCGACAATCTCGCCTGCTTCGCCCGCCCGGGCGTCGTGCTCCTGGCCGGCTGCGATGATCCGGACGATCCGCAATACGAGATTTCGCTGGATGCCGGGAAGCGGCTGGCCGGGATGCGGGATGCCCGCGGCCGGGCGATCGAGGTGGTGCGGCTGCCCATGCCGGGGCCGCTGTTCCGCACCGGGGAGGAGGCCGACGGTCTCGACGTGATCGAGGTGGACACCGCCCCCGGTCTGGAGCGCGGCGCCGGCGCGCGGCTTGCCGGCTCCTACGCCAATTTCTACATCGCCAACGGCCGCATCGTGATGCCCTTCCTCGATCCGCGCACCGACACGCTGGCCGCCGAGATTCTGGCGCGCGTGTTCCCGGGCCGCGATGTGGTGGGCGTGCCGGCCCGCGAGATCCTGCTCGGCGGCGGCAACATCCACTGCATCACCCAGCAGGTGCCGGCGGGCATGCCGGGCTGAAATTATTCGGCTGCGTGCCAAGGCGGCGTGTGCCGGGCACTCTCTTGTCGCAGGATCCGTTCGATTTCCCCCCGCGCCCGGGGCGAAAGGCCCTGAATGTCGATGGTCAGCGTGTCCCGGGGAGAGGGGGCCGGGGGCGGGTCCCGCCCGAAGGTCCGGTCGAACCGGGCCGCGCTCAGATAGGCGAAGAGAATGCCGGCTGCCGCCAGACCGATGGCAAGGGCAGGGAAGCCGTAGAGGATCCAGCTGTCCGCGGACATGGAGCGCTCCCGGGGATGCGCCTATTCCGCGGCGCCGTGCCGGGGCCCGCGGGGCGGATCGCGGGTGAGACGGTCATGCAGCAGCGCCACCGCCCAGCCCAGAGCTGCGATCGTGATCGGCAGGATCACGAAGGCGAAAAGCTGCGTTCCGGTCATGGTCGGAGACCTCTCAGGACGTAGCGCGCGGCCAGATGCAGGGCGACCGCGCAGCAGAGCCAGACGAAGGCGCCGAGCACCAGCGCCGCAAGGGGCACCCGGTTCGGGTTCCCGACATTGTAGAACGCCGCGGCGATCGGCGCGAGCACGCCGATCGTGAAAGATGACGTCGCGGCCGTGTTGAGGGCATTCGCCGTCAGCTTGGTGCGTTCGTTGCGGACGTGATCCATCATCCGCCCGCATCTTCGGCGACCAGCGGACAGGCCAGTTCCATCTCCGCGGGCGCGGCGAGGATGGCGTCCAGCAGGCCGGGATATTTCGCGTCGAGGTCCTCCCGGCGCAGGCTGTTGATGTGGGCGGCGCCATCGCCCACGGTGCGCAGCACGCCGGCGCCGCGCAGCACGCGGAAATGGTGCGACATGGAGGATTTCGGCCGCCCGGCATCCAGCGCGCCGCAGGTGGCCGTGCCGTCACGGGCGAGCTTGCGCACGATCGCCAGCCGCACCGGATCGGAGAGCGCATAGAGCACACGGTCGAGGCGGATGTCGTCCCGGTCGGGGTGGATCAGCGTGCGCATGGGGCGCGTGAACTCTCCTGGCTGGTGCCGGCCGGCGGCTCTGCCTGCCCGGCCCGGTGCAAAGAGGATATGGCGTCAGGCAACCGGTTTTGCCATGCCTTTCGGGTCCGGCGGCAGGGGCACGAAGCTGTCATGGTCGAGATCGGGCAGTTTCATCCGCCCGGCGCGCCAGTCGGCCTTCGCCTGCGCGATGCGGTCGCGGGACGACGAGACGAAATTCCAGTCGATGAAGCGCGGGCCGAGGGGCGCGCCGCCGAGCGCCATCACCGTGGCGCGGGTCAGTGCCCGCAGCTTCGGTCGGCTGCCGGGGGAGAGGACGGCCATGCGGCCGGGACCGATCTCCTGTCCGTCGATCTCCACCGTGCCCGCGACCACGAACACCGCCTGCTCCGGATGCTCGGCCGGCAGCTCGGCGACCGCGCCGGGCTCAAGCGCATAATGCAGATAGAACAGCGGCGAGAAGGTCGGCACCGGCGCGGTCTCGCCGAAGGCCGAGCCAGCGATCAGCCGCGCCGTCAGGCCGGCTTCGGAAATCACCGGCAGGGTGTCGGCGCCGACATGGACGAAATCCGGGTCGCGCTCCTCCTCCGCCTCGGGCAGGGCCACCCAGGCCTGGATGCCGTGCATCGGGCCGCCTTCGGCGCGCGCCTTCTCGAAGCGCTCGGAGTGGGTGATGCCGCGCCCGGCGGTCATCCAGTTGACCTCGCCCGGCCGGATCGGCTGTTCGGAGCCGACGCTGTCGCGGTGCATGATCTCGCCGTCGAACAGATAGGTGACGGTGGAGAGCCCGATATGCGGATGCGGCAGCACGTCGGCTTCCGGCGGCAGGCCGGCGGCGAAGCGGGCCGGGCCCATATGGTCGAAGAACACGAACGGCCCGACCATCCGCCGCTTCGCAAAGGGCAGCACCCGGCCGACCTCGAAGAGGCCGATCGAGCGGCGACGCTGGTCGATGAGGAGATCGATCATGGGAGGGACGCTCCGGCGGAGGCGGCTCGGGATGGCGCTCTGGCAACGATAGCACGAACCGGGCCGCGCACGGGGACCCGGCGTCGCCGATCACGGACGCGCCATTCCGCCAGTCGAATGCGACCGTCTGTTGTCGAAAGCGGCAAAGCCTGCTCCCTTTGCGGGCAGGCAGACGCGAACGCTCCGGGAAAGGGAGCGTGCTCCCGCCATTTCTCCCGCGCGAAAGGGGGCGCGGTGCGGGCGTCCGCGTCTCCTGGAGAAGAAAGGGGACTCCATGAGCCGCACATTCGCCGGGGCACTCGCCCTCCTGATGCTGACCTCGGTGGCCGCGATCGCGGCCCCGCCCGAGCCGCTGACGCCGCGCTGCTCCCAGATGCGCCTCTGCGATCTGAAGCAGACCTATGAAGTCAAGGACTTCCGCATCGGTGGCAGCTATGATCTGACCAGCCCCGAGAGCTTTGCCAATGGTGGCGCCGGCGGCGTCACGCTGGAATCTTTGGGCGCCGGGCCGCTGAAGACGGCCGCTATCGCGCTCGGCACCCCGCGCCGCAATGCGGCCGGCGAGATCGTCAATGCCGTCGTCATCAACACCTTCTATTCGGGCGATGCGACGGACATGTATGCCCAGTGGGTGGAGGGCACCGGCCTCTCCGGCGGCCCGGTGATCGGCCCCAACCTGGCGATCGACACCAATCAATATTATGTCGTCCTCATGGATGCGCTCGGCCTGTGGGGCGCGTCCAAGCCGTCGGATGGTCTCGGGCAGAAATTCCCGCAGTACACCTATTTCGATCTCGTGCAGGCCAACTACCGGATGCTGCGCGATCATCTGAAGATCGGCCATGCGGCGCTGGTCACGGGCGTGTCCATGGGGGCCACCCAGAGCTATGTCTGGGGCGTGATGCATCCGGACTTCATGAACGGGCTGATGCCCATCGGCGGCACCACCCAGTCCGATGGCGAGGATCCGGTCGGCAACTGGACCTTCCAGCTGATGAGCGCGGCGATCGAATCGGATCCGGTGTGGAAGGCCACCGGCGGCAATTATTATGATCTGCCCAGGGAAAAGCAGCCCCATCAGGGCGTTGCCTTCGGCTGGTCGGTGCTGCTGATGACCGGGTTCGATTTCGATTTCCGCTCCCAGCAGCCCTGGTCCAAGGTGCAGCCGGACGTGTTCTACTGGAACCCGCCGAACGAGAAGGCCGGATCTTCGGTCAATTCCCGCGCGCTGCTGTTCGACGCCGTGGATCTTCTGTGGCGCAACCGGGCGGGCGAGACCTACAACATCAATGCCGACCTCGGGCGGATCAAGGCCCGCACCATGGTCATGCACATCGACAATGACCAGTGGCTGACGCTGAACCGGGCCGAACGCGCCGTGGCGCGAGTGGCGGGCGCGGATTTCGTCCACCAGCCGAGCCCGGTCGCCCATTATGGCGTGTTCTCGATCCTGAAGAACAACGAGTTCTCGCCGACCGTCGTCAATTTCATGGATGATGTCGCCCGGCTCACCCGCAATCAGGAAGTCGTCGCCAAGACCTATCGCACCCCGGGCGTCGCGCAGACCATCACGCCGGACAAGTCGTTCTGGAACACCTATGTCACCTATCCCTTCCCGGTGAAGAAGACAACGGTGAAGGACAGCAACGGTGTCAGCTGGGACATCGGCTACATGGACGAATATGCCGGCACCGACCCCAATCCGCCGGTGCTGGTCATCGTCCACGGCAAGGGCGCGTTCGGCGGCCATTATGGCAACGTGATGCGCATCGCGCTGGAGCGCGGCATGCGGGTGATCGTGCCGGACCTGCCGCATTATGGCATGTCGGGCCCCGGCAATCTCGACAAGAGCCCGGCCCGCACCATGCAGGAAATGCGCGAGGTGGTGCACGGGCTGGTGGTCGATCAGCTCGGCGTTGAGAAGGCCAGTTATCTCGGTCATTCCATGGGCGGGCAGATCGTGCTCGGCTATGCGCTGACCTGGCCGGCCGCGGTCAAGGATCTCATTCTGGAAGCCCCCGCAGGGCTTGAGGAATATCCGCGCGAAGTCACCGTCGCACCGGGCGTCAAGCTCGACCTGTTCGATCCGGCCTTTGCCCATGATTTCGACAAGTGGGCCCAGACCTGGGACAAGACTGGCCTGCGCCAGCGGGAACTGTCGCTGACACCGCAGCAGATTGACGACTTCTTCCACTTCCGCAAGCGCGATCCGGTGACGGGCGCCGTCACCGCGTCCAAGGCGGGCTATTTCCTGCGCGACAGCGAATATGCCCGCCTGCACACCGACCAGCGCATCGGCATGATAAAAGGCAACCCGAAGGAGTTGCAGCAGTGGGTGGATGTCTTCATCTTCGACATCTATGCCATGGTGGCCGAATTGCAGGAAACGGATCCAAACAGCCTGTACAAGCGGCTGACCCAGATCAAGGTTCCGATCTTCCTGACCTTCGGTGACCGCGAGCCCTTCATCCCCGGCGTGGCGTTCAACGGCAAGTCGGACCTGAGCCGCGAGGCGATCCTGCCCTTCATGCGCCGCATGACGGCGGCCGGCGCCGATCTGACGGTGAAGGTCTATCCCGACAGCGCCCACTTCATCCACACCGACGATCCGGTCGAGTTCGCCGAGGATGCCGTGGACTTGGCCCTCACCGGCAAGGTCGCCACCACCTCGCCGGTGATCGTCGACCGGCTGGTGAACGGCGCGCCGGGCGACTCCGGCCCGGCCCAGGATGGCGAGACGGCCGCCGCTCCGACCGGCCTCAACAAGTAGGAACGCCAGGCGCATGGTGCGGTCAGCACCTCGCGCGCCCGGTGCGGGACGTCGGCACCGGACTGCCGGAGGATCCTTTTCGGGGACCTTTGGCAGGGCGGGCTGACGCCGGCCTGTCATCAACGGCAGAGAGAGTGAGAGCGAGCGCCCCGGCCAGGATCGGCCGGGGCGTTTCCATCCGGCCCGGGATGTGCATCCGTTTCTTCCGGTGCCCCCGGAGTGCGGGAGGGCAGGCCGGCGGTCCGGATCGGGGTCCGCAGCGCCGGCCCACGATCCGGCAGGCTCGAAGGGGGAACCGGCAGGGCGCGCGTGCGGGTGGGCGAGTTCGACTTCGGCTGGCGGGAGTGGGGCTCGGGCCCCACCACCGTGGTGTTCATTCACGGCAATCTGGCGTCCAGGGACTGGATCGAGCTGGCGGCCCCGCGCTTTCCCACCGGGTTCCGGGTGGTCGGCATCGACTGGCGCGGCTGCGGCGAGAGCGACCGGGTGGAGCCGGTCCCGGATTTCTCCAATTATTCCATCGCCCAGCACGCCGAGGACATGCTCGGGGTGCTGGATGCGCTCAGCATTCCCTTCTGCCATCTGGCGACCCATTCCACCGGCGGGATCATTTCCACCCGGATGCTGCTCGCCCAGCCCCAGCGCTTCGGCCGGGTGATGTCGCTGGCGCCGGTGTCGCCGGAGAGCCTGCCGTTTCCGGAGCAGGCGGTCAGCTATTTCCGGCTGATGTCCCACAACAAGGTCATCACCCGGGCGGTGATGGCGACCGTCGCCCCCAGCCTCTTCCATGATGACAGCCTGAAGAGCGGCGCCAAGCCGCTGCTGAAGGGCGATGCCGGGGCCCGGGGCGATCTGTTCGAGCACATCGTCGATCAGGCCTTCTCGGTGACCCAGGGCGTGTGGGTCGGCACGCCGGTCAATCTCGACCGGGAGCACAAGTCCGGCATGCTCGGGCGGCGCATGAGCCAGATCCGCCATCCCCATCTGGTGCTGTGGGGAGACCGGGATCACATCATTCCGGTGGATACGCTCACCCGCATGGCCGCCGCCATGCCGGATTGCCGGCTGGTGCGGGTGCCGGGCATCGGCCATTCCATGAACCTGGAAGCGCCGGATCTCTATGCGGGCTATTTCGGCGCCTGGTTCGCCGCCGGCTGACGCGGCCTGTCCGGGGGCCCGAGCATTTTCCGTGCGCCCCGGCGTCCACCACGCCGCTCGAAACTGCTCCGGACCCGCACCGGGCGCGCTTTCCCCGCGGAAAGATAACGGAAATCGGCGATGGGGCGGTGCGGTTCGTTGACAGGCGGGCCCCCGCAGCCGACACTTGGCGGCATGATCCGATCCGCCACTTCCGATGATCTTCCCGGCATCCTTGCCATCTACAATGATGCCGTGCTGCACTCGACCGCGATCTGGAACGAGACCCCGGTCGATCTCGACAACCGCGCCCGCTGGTTTACCGAGCGGACGGGGAGGGGCTTTCCGGTGCTGGTCGCCGATGATGCGGACGGCAAGGTCGCCGGCTATGCCTCCTTCGGCGATTTTCGCCCCTTCGAGGGCTATCGGCTGACGGTGGAGCACTCGATCTATGTCCGCGCCGACGTTCGGGGAACGGGCATCGGCCGGGCCCTGCTCGGCACTCTGGTGATGGAGGCCGAACGCATGGGCAAGCACGCCATCGTCGGCGGCATCGAGGCCGGCAACCTCTCCTCCATCCGGCTGCACGAACAGTTCGGCTTCCAGCGCGTCGGACTTCTGCCACAGGTCGGGCTCAAGTTCGGACGGTTCCTCGACCTCCTGTTCATGCAGCGCACCTTCGGGCACTGATGTGGCGGCGGGCCGGGTAGCCCCGGCCCCAACGGTCGCCGGATTCCCGCCGGGTGTACACAATACCGCTCTTTAAGTGGCCGGGCCCGTCGGCCGGGCCCTGCTCGGCACTCTGGTGATGGAGGCCGAACGCATGGGCAAGCACGCCCTCGTCGGCGGCCTCGAGGCCGGCAACCTCTCCTCCATCCGGCTGCACGAACAGTTCGGCTTCCAGCGCGGCGGACTTCT
>JBBSSF010000137.1:0-8017 GCA_038242345.1 Hyphomicrobiales bacterium | reverse complement strand
GCCATGCGGCCGCAGACCGTCTGCGTCTCGGCCACCCCGGGCAAGTGGGAGATGGAGGAGGCCGGCGGCGTGTTCGCCGAGCAGGTCATCCGCCCCACCGGCCTCACCGACCCCGTGATCGACGTGCGCCCGGCCCGCTCCCAGGTCGATGACCTTCTCGGCGAGGTCAAGGACGTCGCCGCCCGCGGCGCCCGCGTCCTCGTCACGGTGCTGACCAAGCGCATGGCCGAGGACCTGACCGAATATCTGCACGAGCATGGCGTGCGCGTGCGCTACATGCATTCCGACATCGACACCCTCGAACGCATCGAGATCATCCGCGATCTTCGTCTTGGCGCCTTCGATGTCCTCGTCGGCATCAACCTGCTGCGCGAAGGTCTCGACATCCCAGAATGCTCCCTGGTGGCGATTCTGGATGCCGACAAGGAAGGTTTCCTGCGCTCGGAAACCTCCCTCATCCAGACCATCGGCCGCGCCGCGCGCAATGTCGACGGCCGGGTGATCCTCTATGCCGACCACATCACCGGCTCCATGGAGCGGGCGATGGCGGAAACCGAGCGCCGTCGGGAAAAGCAGCTCGCCTACAATGTCGAGCACAACATCACCCCGGAATCCGTCAAGCGCTCCATCGGCGACATCCTCGGCTCGGTCTACGAGCAGGACCATGTCACCGTGGAGGCCGGCTTTGCCGAGGATGGCGCCCTGGTCGGCGCCAACATGCAGGCCACCATCGCCGACCTCGAAAAGCGGATGAAGGACGCCGCCGCCAATCTGGAGTTCGAGGAGGCCGCCCGGTTGCGCGACGAGGTCCGCCGACTGCGCGAGACCGAACTCGTGCTCGCCGACGACCCCCTCGCCCGCCAGCGCGATGTGGACGACGCCACCGGCGGCTATCAGGGCACCCGCAAATATGGCGCCGCCGGCAACACCCCGCGCCCCGGCCGCGTCCACAAGCCCAGCCTCGACGAGATGGGCCCGCACAACCGCGATCTCCCGGCCTCCCGCGTCAAGCGCCCCGATCTCGACGACATGGGCCCCGGCACCGACCGCGCCATCCCGCTCGACGCCGAGGACCTGCCGGAAAAGCCCGATTTCCTCATGGGCGCCAAACAGAAGCCCAAAGGCCGCGGCGCCCGCGGCGGGCAATCCTCCGCCGGCAAGCCGGGCACCCGGGGCGGCGGCAACCGGCGGCGCTGATCGACGGGCTGCCGCCCGTACCCGCCCGGAGGCCGGGGCCTCCGGACCTCCCCTTTCTTTCTTCAATTGAAGAAAAACGGGAGGGTTCGGGAGGCTGTGCCTCCCGGGGGGATTGGGGGCAACGCCCCCAAATCACCGCCGCCGCCGGATCCGGATCGGCACCGGCCGCAGCCGCGGCATGGTCCCGGGGAGCAGCCCTGCCGGCAGCGGGATGGTGGCGCAGAAGACGCCGAGAAGGATGAGGCCGATCCCGGCGAAATGGTAGCTTTCCAGCGGTTCGCCGAGGGCGGCCCAGGCGAAGGCGGCGGTGAAGACGGCCATCAGGTGGAAAGAGGTGCCGGTGATGGTCGAGCCGAGCACGGCGACGCAGCGCATCCACAGGAGGAAGGCGACGAGGGAGGCGAAGACGCCGAGATAGGCAACCGCCGCCCAGCTTGCCGGATCAGTGGGGAGGATGGCGCCGGCGGCGAGTTCCGCGATCCAGAACGGCGCGAGGACGACGAGGCCGGCAATCACCGTGGCGGTGAAGAAGACGAACGGGTTGAGATCTGCCGGCATCCGGCGCAGCAGCACCGAGTAGATCGCATAATTGGAAATGGCGATCAGCACGAGACCTTCGCCGCCGGAGAAGGAGAGGCCGGTGATGGCTGAGAGAGTGCCGCCAGTCATCAGCCACGCGACGCCGAAGGACGAGACGACGAGGCCGAACAGCGTGCGCCGGCCGACCCGTTCCACGCCGAGCACGAAGGCGAAGACTGGCACCATCAGCGGCAGGGTGGAGTTGAGGAAGGCGACATTGGCCGCCGGAACGGATTTCAGCGCCACATAGGCCAGCGCGTTGTAGCCGGCGATGCCGAAGGCGCCGCAGGCGATAATCATCAGCCCTTCCCGCTTCACGATCGCCCGCTGCTGCCACAGGAGCCGGCCGACGAAGGGCAGGATGAGGGCCAGCGTGATGAGCCAGCGGAACACGGCCAGGGAGACCGGCGGAAAGTCGGCCGCGAGCGCCCGACCCAGAACCATGTTGCCAGCCCACAGCGCCGGCGGCAGCCAGATGATCGTGATGGGCCGAGCCCAGACACCGGATACAAGCCCGCGCATCGAGGAACCCTCGCAAGATCTGCCAGGTTGTCATGGTCCGGACGGAGGCGGCCGCCGATGCCCCGCGACCGCTTGATGGGGAAGCCGGGGCAGACCCGGCCGGCGGTCGCGAGGACATCAGGAGGAGGCGGCTCATGTGCGGGAAGCGCCAACCCTCGTCCGGTTGATGAAATCAGGATGCCGGAAAATAGGTCAGTGTTATTGGCCAAAATTGCGAGGCTGCGCGGCGATCGGCCCGGACTTCACGCTGACGCTCAAAAATGAATTATTTCAATTCCCTAGACGAATAGCCGGCGCCCCGCGCGAAATAATCTTTCGCGGCGGGCGATCCGTCACGCAATGTCCGGGATGGCCGAGAGCGGCGCGGATGCGGAAAAGTTCGGGCCCGGCCTCAGCCGGCATAGGCTGCGGCGAACTGCCGCGGCGTGATGCCGAAGGTGCGCTTGAACTGGTTGGTCAGCGCCGCCTGGTCATAGAAGCCGGCGAGCGAGGCGGCATCGGCGATGGAGCGGCCGGATTGCAGCGCGCCGGCGGCGGTGCGCACCCGGATCTGGGTGAGGAAGGCATGGGGCGTGAGGCCGGTGGTGCGCTTGAACAGGCCGATGAGCTGGAAGGCGGTGAGGCCGACGGCAGCGCCCAGCTCCTCCAGACCGGGGGTGTCGGTGCGCTGATCCTCCATGCGGGCAACGACGCTGCCGAGCAGGGCGCGATCCCGGGTCGGGCCGGCATCGGGGCGCGCACCACAACCATGACGTGCGAAGAGCTGCCCGAAGCCGCCGACCAGAAGCTCCTCCACCTGCAGCCGGTCGGCCCCCGCCTCTAGCGCGATGTGGAGGGCGCGGAAATGGGCGATCAGCTCGGGATCGGAAAGGCTGTTGTCGCGAAAGAAGGCCGGCCGCTCGAGACCGAGGCCGGCAAGCACGACTTCCAGGGCGGGCGCATCGACATAGAGGGCGCGATAATGCCAGCGCGGGCTGGTGCCGAGCCGGCCGGAATGGGGTTCGTCCGGGTTGAAGGTCAGCAGCCGCCCGGGCACCGCCTCGCCATCGGCGCCGCGGCTCTCGAAGCGGGCCCCGCCCTCCTCCGTGACGGCAATGACGAAGCCGGCATGGGCATGGGGGGCGAATTCATGACGGGTGAAGTCGGCATGGAGGCAGGAGAGACCGGGAATTTCGCGATCCCGCCAGAAGTGGACCCGGTTGTGCCGATCGACGCGCGCCATCGTCCGCCCTCCTGTCCTCGCCCCCGGGAGGCTTCAGGATAGGCGCCGCGCCAGAGCCTGACCAGCCCGGAAAAGTGGCATGCCCGGAAAGCCGGCAGCCATACCCGCATGGCCGCTTGGGTGCGGAAAGCCCGGGCCCGGGACAAATCGTCCGCCTGGCATCGGAGTCCCGTTACAACCGGCGCGAGATATGACACTCTGTCCCCGCGAACCGTCGGATCCGATCGCCCAAATTCCGGGCCGGAACACGGACGCCCTCCCGAACCGGACGCAGACGCCGGAGCCCGTGTCATGATCGACGCGCTTGGAAGACCTGTATGACACGTCCCGGAGCGCGGCGTGGCGCGCGCCTGTTTCTGGCTGCCCTTGCTGCTGCCGGCCTCATCTGTGCCGGAGCGGGCGCGGCCTCGCCCCTGCCGGGCGCGGGGACGGCCCGGGTGGAGCTGACGCCCGACGAACAGGCCTATGTCGACCGCCACAAGGTCATCACCGTCTGCGCCGCGCGCCTGTCGATGCCGTTCGAGGGCCTCGGCATGGCAGGACAGCCCGAGGGCATTGCGGCGGACGTGATCCGGCTGGTCGCGCAGCGGGTCGGTCTCGACATCGTCGTCTATCCGACGGACAGCTGGCAGCAAAGCCAGGAGGCCGTGCGCGCCGGGCGCTGTCAGGTGGTGAGCCTTGTCAACCGGACGCCACAGCGGGAGGACTGGCTGCTGTTCACCGAACCGGCGCTCGCCGACCAGACGGTCATCATCACCAACCGGACCCACCCCGCCCTCGATGATCTGCATCAGGCCCGGGGGAAAAGTGCCGCCGTGCTGCGCGGCGGCATGCTGGCCGAACGGCTCCGCGCGGATTATCCGGAGCTTGTCCTCGTGGAGGCCGACAGCGAGAGCGAGACGGCACGCCTGGTCGCCGAGGGCCGGGTCGACATGGCGATCCGGCCGCTGACACTGGCCACCTACACCATCCGCACGGAAGGGCTGTTCGATCTCAAGGTCGCCGGGCGCCTCGCGGATCTGCCGAACCTGCCCCGGATCGGCGTGACGAAGGCCGAGCCGGAGCTGCGCGCCGTGCTCGACCGCGGCGTGGCTTCCGTCACCAGCGCCGAGCGGGCCGCCCTTGCGGTGCGCTACACGCCGGTTACCATCGACGGCGAGACGAATTATCGGCTGGTCGCCATCGTCGCCCTGGTGGCCGCCGCCCTGCTGACCATGTCGGCCTACTGGAACCGCAAGCTCTCCCGCCTGAACCGGGAGCTGGACCGTCTCTCCACCACCGACCGCCTGACCGGCCTCAGCAACCGGCTGCGCATCGACGACATCCTGGAAAATGAAGGCGCCCGCACGCGGCGCTATGGCGTGCCGTTCAGCGTCATCCTGCTCGATCTCGACCACTTCAAGGATGTCAACGACGCCCATGGCCATCAGGTGGGCGATGCCGTCCTGGCCCGCGTGGCCACGCTGCTGCGCGCCCATGTGCGCGCCACCGACACCGTCGGGCGCTGGGGTGGGGAAGAATTCATCATCGTCTGCCCCCACACCCCGGTCAATGGCGCGGCGGTGCTGGCAGAAAATCTGGGCGCCCGGCTGGCCCAGCTCGACATCGCTGTCGCCGGCCGGCAGACCGCCAGTTTCGGTGTCGCCGAATGTCATCCCGACGATCGCATCGCCGATGTGGTGGGCCGGGCCGATGCCGCCCTCTACGAGGCCAAGCGCGCCGGCCGCAACCGCATTCACGTCGCCCCCGCGCCGCTGGCGACGGCGCCGGCCTGAGACCCGGGCTTTCCGGACAAGCCCACCGTGCCCACCCGACGCCCCCTTGAGGGTCGCCCTCTCCCCGCCCGAGAAGAACGGACCGAAGGCGCCCCGGGCAACATCCGTCCCCGAGCTCATACCAGCCGCACGAAGTGCTGACCGCACCCACGCGCCTGAAGATCAGCAGATTTTCCATATGCCCCAATGGCATGGAAAATCTGCACCGGAATACCAAAGAATCCTCTTCGAGGATCTTTGGTATCAGACCGGCGGCGTGCCGTTCTGCACCAGCACGTCACCGGCCAGATAGAGCGAGCCGCAGATGAGGATGCGCGGCGCCGGCTGGCCGGCCAGCGCTTCCGACATCAGCCGCAGCACGGTGCGCACGCTGGAGGCCGGCTCGGCGGTGAGGCCCGCGGTGCGGGCGGCTGCCGCCAGCTCGGCCGGATCGCGCCCGGCATCGGAACTCACCACCGGCACCGTGAACACATGCCGGGCCAGCCCCTTGAAGGGCCGGAAGAAGCCGACGGGATCCTTGGTGTTGAGCATTCCGGAGATCAGGAACAGCGGCCGCGGCACGCGCTCCTCCAGATCCCCCATCACCGCGGCGATCACCTCGCCGGCGCCGGGGTTGTGGCCGCCGTCGAGCCAGATCTCGGCCCCCTTCGGCGCCTCGTCGACCAGACGGCCGGACGTCAGCCGCTGCATCCGCGCCGGCCAGTCGACCCGGGCGATGCCGGCCTCCCACACCGCCGGATCCTGGGGCCACATGCCCGCCGCCCGGAGCGCGGCAATGGCCGTGCCGGCGTTCAGATGCTGGTGCCGGCCGATGAGGCGCGGCAGCGGCAGGTCGACGAGGCCGTCCTCGTCGTGGAAGGTCAGGCGGCCGCGCTCCTCGGCCACCATCCAGTCCTCGCCGCCGATGGAGAGACGGACGCCGAGCCGGCCGGCGGCCCGCGCCAGCACAGTGCGCACCGCCTCCGGCTGGGGCGCCGAGACCGCGGGCACGCCGCGCTTCAGGATGCCGGCCTTCTCGCCGGCGATCGCCGCCAGGGTATCGCCCAGATAGCGCTCATGATCCATGGAGATGGAGGTGATGACGGAGGCCGCCGGCTTCTCGACGATGTTCGTCGCGTCCAGCCGGCCACCGAGGCCGACTTCCAGCAGCAGCACATCCGCCGGCGCCTCGGCAAAGAGCTTGAAGGCGGCAGCGGTCGTGATCTCGAACTGGGTGATGGACTGGCCATCATTCAGCCGTTCGGTCTCCAGAAGGGCCGCCACCAGCCTGTCATCATCGACAAGCTGCCCGCCCCACGGCACGCCCAGCCGGATGCGCTCGTGGAAGCGCACCAGATGGGGCGAGGTATAGACATGGACGGACTTTCCGGCCGCTTCCAGGATGCCCCGCATGGTGGCGGTGGTGGAGCCCTTGCCGTTGGTCCCCGCAACGTGGATCACCGGCGGCAGACGCCGTTCCGGATTGCCCATGGCGGCAAGCAGCCGCTCCAGCCGACCCAGCGACAGGTCGATCTCCCGGGGATGGAGGCGGACGAACCGCTCCAGGATGGCAGTGGTGTGATCCATCGGGTGTTCTCCCGGTCGGGCCGGCGGAGGGCCGGACGGCGAGATCCCGTCCGGCCTGCGGCCTCATTCGGCGGGGGCGGGCGTGCTTTCCGGCGCCGGCGCTTCGGGGTCCGGCTCGGACGCCGGCACGAGGGTGGCGATGTCGGGCTCGCGCATCAGCAGCCGGCACAGGCGCGACAGGGTCTCGCGCAGGTGAAGGCGCGACACGACCATGTCGACCATGCCGTGATCCAGCAGATATTCCGCGCGCTGGAAGCCATCGGGCAGCTTCTCGCGGATGGTCTGCTCGATCACCCGCGGGCCGGCAAAGCCGATGAGGGCCCCGGGCTCGGCAATGTGGACATCGCCCAGCATGGCATAGGACGCCGTGACGCCGCCGGTGGTGGGGTTCGTCAGCACGACGACATAGGGCAGGCCCGCCTCCTTCAGCGCCGACACCGCCACCGTGGTGCGCGGCATCTGCATGAGGGAGAGGATGCCTTCCTGCATCCGCGCGCCGCCCGAGGCGACGAACAGCACGAAGGGCGTGCCATCGAGCCGGGCCGTTTCCAGACCCTTGATGATCGCCTCGCCGGCCGCCATGCCCAGCGACCCGCCCATGAAGGCGAAGTCCTGCACCGCCGCCGTCACCGCCAGACCGTCGAGGAGGCCCTTGGCGACGATGACCGCATCCTCCATGCCGGTCTTGGCGCGGGCGTCCTTCAGGCGATCGGCATAGCGCTTCTCGTCCTTGAACTTCAGCGGATCGACAGGCACCGCCGGCACCGGCACGGTCTCGAACAGGCCGTCGTCGAAGAAGGCTTCCAGCCGCTTGCGGCCGGGCATGCGCATGTGGAAGCCGGACCCGGGGATGACCCACTGGTTCAGCTCCAGATCGCGGTGGAACACCATCTCGCCGGTCTCGGGACACTTGATCCAGAGATTCTCCGGAACCTCGCGCTTGTTGAGCAGCGAGCGGATCTTCGGCCGGACGACGGTGTTGATCCAGTTCATGCGGTCACTCCCGGTGATGCCGTCGCCGCCGCCCGGCGGGACGGGCCGGACACGCGCGGACAGCCGGCGGGCCACCCTGGGCACCGGCCGGTCACGGCCATGATCCCCGGGGCGCCGGAAACCGGAGGCCGGGGGGTTCGGTCACGGACACCCCGAACGGGAT
>JBBSSF010000136.1:0-8020 GCA_038242345.1 Hyphomicrobiales bacterium | reverse complement strand
CCAGCTTCGGATTGGTCATCAGCGCGCGGGCAATGGCGATGCGCTGGCGCTGGCCGCCGGAGAACATGTGCGGATAGCGCTCATAATGCTCGGGCCGCAGGCCGACCCGGGCCAGCATCGCCCGCGCCTTCTCCCGCCGCGCGGCGGCCGGCAGGTCGGTGTTGATGTAGAGCGGCTCCTCAAGGGCAGCGCCGATGCGCTGGCGCGGATTGAGGGAGCCATAGGGGTTCTGGAACACGATCTGCACGGCGCGGCGCAGGCGCCGGCGCTCCTGGGACGTCGCGCGGGCAAGGTCCACCCCGTCGATCATCAGCGTGCCATCGGTCGGCGGCTCGATGAGGGTCAGCATGCGGGCCAGCGTGGACTTGCCGCAGCCGGATTCCCCGACCACCGCGAGGGTGTCGCCGGTGTCGGCGGAAAAGCTCGCCCCGCCCACCGCCTTCAGGATGGCGGGCCTGGCAAAGAGGCCGCGCGGGATCTCGTAATGACGCTGGAGATTCTCGGCGACCAGGATCGGTGCTGTGGTCCGGGCGGTCATCAGGCAACCTCCGGCGCGGGGATGGCGCCCAGCGGATGATGGCAGAGCGCGGCACCCATCTCCGGCCCCAGGCGCGGCGGCGGCGTGGTGCGGCAGAGCGCATCCGTCCGATCACAGCGCGGGTTGAACACGCAGCCCGTCGGCCGGTCCATCTGGCCGGGCACCACGCCCGGAATGGTGGGCAGGCGGCCCGGGCCGGCCCGCTCGGGAAGCGAGGCGAGGAGGGCAGCAGTGTAGGGATGGTGCGGCTGGCGGAACAGCTCCGCCACCCCGGCGCGCTCCACCTGCTGGCCGGCATACTGCACCACCACCCGCTCGGCGGTCTCGGCCACCACGCCCATGTCATGGGTGATGAGCACGAGGGCCATCCCGATTTCCCGGCGCAGCTTCACCAGCAGTTCCAGGATCTGGGCCTGGATGGTGACGTCGAGGGCCGTGGTCGGCTCGTCGGCGATCAGCAGCGTCGGATTGCACGACAGCGCCATGGCGATCATCACGCGCTGGCACATGCCGCCGGACAGCTGGTGCGGGAAGGCGCTCAGCCGCCTCTCCGGCTCGGGGATGCCGACGAGGCCCAGAAGCTCCACCGCCCGGTCCTGCCGCTGGTGGCGGGAGAGGGGCATGTGGGTGGCACGCGCCTCGCGGCTCTGGAAGCCGACGGTGACGCACGGATTGAGGCTGGCGATCGGCTCCTGGAAGATCATCGCCACGTCCTTGCCGATGATCCGGCGGCGCTGGCGCGGCGAGAGCCCCAGAAGCTCCACCCCGTTGAAGGAGAGATGGGCGGCGGTGACGGTGGCCGTCTTCGGCAGCAGCCCCATGACGGCGAGCATGGCCACCGACTTGCCGGAGCCGGATTCGCCGACGATCGCCACCACCTCGCCCGGGTCGATGGTGAGATCGACGCTCTCCACCGCCTTGAACGGCCCCGTGGCGGTGTCGAAGCTGACCGAGAGATCGCGGATTTCGAGCAGCGCCATGCCTCAGCTCCGCTTCCGCTTGGGGTCGAGGGCGTCCAGGAGGCCGTCGCCGACGAGGTTGATGGCAAGCACCGTGACGAGGATCGCCAGGCCCGGCTGGGTGACGATCCACGGCGCCGATTGCAGGAACTCGCGGGCGGATGCCAGCATCACGCCCCATTCCGGCGTCGGCGGCTGGGCGCCGAGACCCAGGAAGCCGAGGCCCGCCGCCTCCAGGATGGCGTTGGAGACGCCCAGCGTCGCCTGCACGATCAGCGGCGCGGCGCAGTTGGGCAGCACCGTCACGAACATGATCCGGAGCCTGGAGGCGCCCGCCACCTGGGCGGCGATCACATAGTCCCGGTTCATCTCCGCCATCGCCGATGCCCGCACCAGACGCACATAGTGCGGCAGATAGACGATGGTGATGGCGATGATGGTGTTGGTGAGGCTCGGGCCGATGATGGCGACGATGACGATGCAGAGCAGCAGGCTCGGCACCGACAGGATGACGTCCATCGCGCGCAGGATCAGGGTGCCGACGGCATTCTCGGCAAAGGCCGCCCACAGCCCGAGCACGATGCCGGCCGCCATGGAGGCGACGACGACGGCCAGACCGATGAACAGCGACAGCCGCGCGCCATAGATCAGACGCGAGAGCATGTCGCGGCCGAGTTCGTCGGTGCCCAGCGGGAACATCGCGTTGCCGCCCGCCTGCCACATGGGCGGGATGCGCACGAAATCGCGATATTGCTCGATCGGCGAGTGCGGGGCGAGGAAGTTGGCGAAGATCGCCGCCGTGAACATCACCAGAAGGACGATCAGCCCTGCCAGCGCGCCCTTGTTGCGGGAGAAGTCACGCCAGATGAGCCTCAGTTCTCCCGGAGGAGCGGGCAGGGACAGGCTGTCAGTGGCCATGGCGGATCCTCGGATTGATGAGGCCGTAGGTGAGATCGACGAGGAGATTGACGAGGATCACCACGGTGGAGACCATCAGGATACCGCCCTGAAGAACGGGATAGTCGCGCCGGTTGATCGCCTCGATCAGCCAGTTGCCGATGCCGGGCCAGGAGAAGATATATTCGGTGAGCACCGCGCCACCCATCAGCATGCCCATCTGCAGGCCGATGACGGTGACGACGGGAATGAGGGCGTTCCGGAGCGCGTGCAGCCCGACGACGCGCATCGGCGACAGGCCCTTGGCGCGCGCGGTCCGCACATAGTCCTCGTTCAGCACCTCCAGCATGGCCGAGCGCGTCATGCGCGCGATCGTTGCCAGCGGCACGGTGCCGAGCACGATGGCCGGCAGGACCAGATGGGAGAGGGTGGAGAGGAAAGCGCCGTCCTGATCCGACAGCAGGCTGTCGATCAGCATGAAGCCGGTCACCGGCTCGAAATAATAGAGCAGGTCGATGCGCCCCGAGACCGGTGTCCAGCCCAGTTCCACCGAGAAGAACAGCACGAGCAGCAGGCCCCACCAGAAGATCGGCATGGAAAAGCCGGTGAGGGCCAGTCCCATCAGGCCGTGATCGACGATGGAGCCGCGCTTCAGCGCGGCCAGGACACCGGATGGAATGCCGACCACGATCGCGAAGAGCAGCGCGGCAAGCGTCAGCTCCAGGGTGGCGGGAAAGAGAGTCCAGAACTCGGTCCACACCGGCTCGTGGGTGACGATCGACAGGCCGAAATTGCCATGGAACACGCCCCCGAGATAATCGAGGAACTGTTTCCAGATCGGCTGGTCCAGACCGAGTTCGGCGCGGACTTCCGCCAGCCGCTCGGGCGAGATGCCGCGTTCGCCGGTGCGCACTTCCACCGGGTCGCCCGGGACCATCCGGATCGCCACGAAGGTGAAGAAGGCGATCGCCAGGAAGGTCGGAATGACGAGCGCCACCCGGCGCAGGAAAAATCGGAGCATCGAGGCATCCGGTCTGTTCCCGGAACGACGCGGCCGGAGAGGGGGACGGGGCCGGCGTCGTCGGGCATGCGGGAATGAAGACCGCCGCCGGAACTGATCCGGCGGCGGCTGCGCGGGAGGCAAGCGGGCGACCGGCTCCCGGGGAGGGAACCGGCCGGCCGGGATCACTTGGTCTTGAGGTCGACGTCCTTGAAGTCGTGGCGGCCGAGCGGGCTCACCTTGTAGTTCAGGACTTCCGGACGGATCGGCTCGTAGACCACCGAGTGGGCGATGGTGAACACCGGCGCCTCTTCCTTGGCGATGACCTGGGCCTGCTCGTAGAGCTTGGTGCGCTCGGCCTTGTCGGAGATCGTGCGCGCCTGGGTGATCAGGTCGTCGAACTCCTTGTTGCACCACTTGGACAGGTTCTGGCCACCCGGACGCGCCGCGGCGCAGCCCAGCAGGAAGAAGAAGTTGTCCGGATCGCCATTGTCGCCGGTCCAGCCGAGCTGGCCCATCTGGTGCTCGCCGGCCTGGAGGCGCTTGCGATACTCGCCCCACTCATAGGAGACGAGCTTGGTCTTGACGCCGACCTTCTCCAGATCCGCCTGCATCATCTCGGCGATGCGCTTGGCATTCGGATTGTAGGGGCGCTGCACCGGCATCCACCACAGATCGCTCTCGAAGCCCTCGGGGACGCCGGCTTCCTTCAGCATCTCCTTGGCCTTGGCCGGATCGTAGGGGTAGTCCTTCACCTCGGTGTTGTAGGACCAGATGGTCGGCGGGATGAAGTTCACCGCGGCCTGACCGGCGCCCTGATAGACGTCGCGGATGATGGCGTCCTTGTCGATGGCCATCGACAGCGCCTGACGCACGGACTTGTCGCCAAGGTGCTCCTTCTCCGTGTTGTACGCGAGATAGGCGATGTTCAGGCCCGGCTGCGACAGGAGGTTGACGTTCGGGTCCGTCTTCATGGCGGCGAGATCGGCCGGGTTCGGCGCCATCATCACCTGGCATTCGTTCTTCTTCAGCTTGGCGTAGCGGGCCGTCGGGTCCTTCGTGATCGCAAACACGAGGTCGTCGATCTTGGGCTTGCCGCCGAAATAGTCCGGGTTCGCCTTGTAGCGGATGACCGCATCCTTCTGGTAGGCGACGAAGGTGAACGGGCCGGTGCCGATCGGATCCTGGTCCAGCTTCTCCGGCGTGCCCGCCTTCAGCAGCTGGTCAGCATATTCCTTGGACTGGATGGTGGCGAAGTCCATGGCCAGGTTGGCGAGGAACGGCGCCTGCGGCTCGGTCAGCACGAACTTGACCGTGTAGTCGTCGACCTTGTCGATCGACTTCAGCAGGTCCGGCATGCCCATGTCGTTGAAGTAGTCATAGGCGCCGCCGGAGACCTTGTGATAGGGGTTCTCCGGCTTCCACTGCCGCTCGAACGAGAAAATCACGTCATCGGCGTTGAAGTCGCGCGTCGGCTTGAAGGTCTTGCTGGAATGCCACTTCACGCCCTTGCGCAGGTTGAAGGTGACTTCCTTGCCGTCGGGAGAAACCGTCCAGCTTTCGGCCAGCGCCGGGATGACATTGGTCGTCCCGTTCTCGAATTCCACGAGCTGATTGAACACCGGGCGCGCGGCATCGAAGCTCGTGCCGGTGGTGTTTATCATCGGGTTGAAATTTTCCGGGCTGCCTTCGGAGCAGTAGACCAGCGTCTTCGCCTGGGCGCTGCCGGCGGCGGCGAGCGACGCGGCCAGGAGCGTCGCGGCGAGAGCGGAGGAGCGTTTCATGCGTCACCTTCTCTGGAAGCGGCCCGCCGTCCCCAGGGGGGTCATTTGACCGGGGCGGACAGTCCGGGATGACGAATTTAGAACCGAGACAGGCGCGTCCCGCAAGCGGGGGACGCCGGAATGCCGCAGTGCGATCACATTTCAGGCGCTTTCCACGGCTGCCGTTGCGGGCAGGGCAGTTTCTGCCTCGGAATCCGTCAGCGCGAACACCGCAAGCAGTGCGCGCCGGCCGCGAATCTCCGCCAGACGGCGGTTTTCCGGCGCGGGCGAAAACCCCGCCGCGGCCGCCGTCGCCTCGGAAAGCACGACGGTGACGCCATAATCCTTCGTCAGTGTTTCCAGCCGCGCAGCGGTGTTGACCGTGTCGCCAAGGGCGGTGATCGTCGGGCTTGCCGCATCATCGACGGCATCCGAGCGCACGACGCCGACGCGGCCGAGGATGGCGGGCCCGGTGTGGATGCCGATGCCGATCCTGAGCGGCTGGCCGATATCGTGGCCGAGGGTCGCATCGATCTCCCGGGCGGCGGCCACCATCCGCCGCGCGGCGGCCAGCGCCGCCCGGGCGCCGCGGTCCGGCCCTTCGGTCAGGCCGAAGATGGCCATCACCGCATCGCCGATGAACTTGTCCACATGGCCGCCCTCGGCGCGGACCGCATCGGCCATGGCCGCCAGATAGCGGTTGAGCACATAGACGACATCGAAGGGGAGACGCTTTTCCGACAGCCGGGTGAAGCCGCGCATGTCGACGAACAGGATCGTCACCGTGCGTTCCACCCCCCAGTCATAGGCATCGCCCGCGGCCGGCCGTCCGCGTGCCGGCATCACCGGAAACAGCGGCTGGATGGCGATTGCGCCGCCCGCGGGCCGGATCTGGCAGGCGAGCCGGATGCCGGCTTCCGCCCCGACCCGGGCAAGCACCGCGGCCTCGGCGCTTTCCGGCGGCCCGAGCCGGTCCTCGCCGGACAGGATCCGCACCCGGCAGGTGGAGCAGCGCGCCCGCCCGCCGCACACGGAGGCCAGCGGCACCCCGCCCATGCGGGCGATCTCCAGCACCGTCGCGCCCGGGGCCGAGCGCACATGGCGGTTGCCGGGGAAGGTCACGGTCACGGCATTGCGGCCGAAACCGCCGGAGGCGGCAATCGAGCGGGCGAGCGCCAGCACCGCCACGGTCACCAGCACCAGCACCCAGAGGGTCGTCGCGCCATCCTGCCGGGTGGAAAACCAGTCGGCCGCCCGGGACGGGATCAGCGGCGGGCGGGCGCCGCCGGCCTCGGCGATCCGCGCCGCGCCGATCCAGCCCCACGAGGCCAGCAGCGGCAGCGCCACGGCAAAGGCGAGCGCCCACGGGGCGATGCGGCGCCAGGCCCGCGGATGGCGTCCGCGCAGCCAGAAGCGGATGCCGGCCATGCCGTGGGTCCAGACGAGCACGAGGAGCAGCATCTGCGACAGCGCGCCATCCGGCCACATGCGGGTGAGCACGGCCTCATAATCGTCGGGGATGGCGAACCAGTCGTGCAGGCCCCGGGTGCCGAGGATGTGGCGGGCGAGCAGCAGCGGCACCAGAAGGCCGAGGCCGATCTGGATCCGCTCGCTCCAGGGCATGCGTGTGGTGCGCCGGCGCAGGGTGCGGTGCAGGCCGAGCACGACATGGACGACAAGGGCGCCATAGAGCAGCACCGTGCCCGGCGGCGAGCGCCACACCGCCACCCGCAGGACCTGGACCGCTTCCATCGCGGTCAGCGACCAGATGCCGACCGCGTGATTGAGGAGATGGGTGGCGACGAAGGCCGTGAGCACGAGCCCCGAGCCGAGGCGCCAGCGCAGGTCCTGCCGTTCCGTCCAGAGTGCCACCGATCGCGTCTCCGCCTGGGGTCCGGGGGTCCGCCGGGCGGGGCGACCCGCATCGCCAGTCCGGGGGAATGTTCCCCTTCATGACACAGCGACGCCGCCCGGCCTATAGAGGAGGCCCCACCGGCCCATCAGGGAATCCGCGCGTCGTGTCCGCTCCGTCCGATCTCTCGCCTCCGCTGCCCGCCATCATCGTCGCCTCGTCCCAGGTGGGGCGCGGGGCCATCGGTGCCCGCGCCACCGCCTTCGTGCTGGAGCGGCTGGGCTTCCCGGTCTGGCTGGTGCCGACCTTCTATCTGCCCTTCCACCCCGGCCATGGCCATGCCACCGCGATCCGCCCGGATCCGGTGGCCTTTGCCGGCGCGGTGGCTGATCTCGCCGCCAGCCGCTGGCTGGGCGAGGTGGGGGGCATCATCACCGGCTTCCTCGGCGCGCCGGAGCAGGCCGAGGCGCTCGCCGGCCTCGTCCGCGCGGTGAAGGCCGCAGCCCCCGGGGCGGTCTATCTCTGCGATCCGATCCTTGGCGACGAGGGCGGGCTCTATGTGCCCGAGGCGACGGCCGGGGCGATTCGCGATCAGCTGCTGCCGCTGGCGGATTTCGCCACGCCGAACCTGTTCGAACTCGGCTGGCTCACTGGCCGGCCCCTCGACGCCATCGGCGCCGTGCGCGATGCCGCCCGCAGTCTCGGGGTCGCCGAAGTGGTGACGACCTCGGTGCCGGCCCTCATGCGCGGCTTCACCGGGATGCTCTATTGCGGCGGGAGCGAGGACATCGTGGCCGAACACCGCGCGGTGCCGGTCGCCCCCCATGGCACGGGCGATCTGGTCAGCGGCCTCCTGATGGCGGCACGGCTGGCCGGGGTGCCGGCGGAAGTCATGCTGGCGCGGGCCGCGGCCTCGGTGTGCGAATGCGTGCTGGCGGCGGCCCGGGCGGCAAGCGACGAGCTGCCGCTGTCGGCCTGCCAGGATGCCCTCGTCCAGCCCTCGGCCCATGT
>JBBSSF010000135.1:0-8098 GCA_038242345.1 Hyphomicrobiales bacterium | reverse complement strand
GGTGCCCGATGTCGAATGGGTCTCGCCGGCGGGTGTGCGCATGACCCAGGCCGACTGGGACCGGGCCGACAGCCACATCCTGATCGCCGCCCTCTCGGCGCCGGCCACCGACAGCCACGCCGCCGACCGGGTGCTGGTGCTGCTGCATGCCGGCGATGCGCCGGTGCCCGTGATCCTGCCGCCGCCCCTCATCGGCGAGGCCTGGCGGGTGGCCATCGACACCTCCGGCGCCCTGGAGGGCTCGCTTCAGGCCGACGGGGCGGAGCTGCTCATTCCCGCCCGCACCGCCCTCCTGCTGGTGGAAACCACCGCACCGACGCCGGACCTGCCGCGCGGACGCCACTCCCCCGGCACCGATGCCCTGGTCGACCGGGTGGCCGTGGAAGCCGGCATCGCCTCGGACTGGTGGGACCTCAAGGGTCAGCGCCATCCGGTGCCGCCCGACACCAAGCGGGCCCTCCTGACGGCGCTTGGCATTCCCGCCGATGGCGCCGGCGCGCTCCGGGACGGGCTCGCCCGCATCGCCGCCTGCCGGGATTATCGTCCGCTGCCGGCGGTGCTGGTGGCCTCTGCCGGGGATCCCGTGTCGGTGCCGATCGTCGCGCCGAACCGGCTCGGGCTCGGCCGCGCGACGCTGGTGCTGGAAGAGGCGAGCGGCGAGGAGCGGGTCATCTCGCTGCTGCTCTCGGACCTGCCGGCAACGACCGTGGTGGCCGCCGACGGGCGCACCGTGGTCCAGCGCACCGCCCTGCTGCCGGCCCTTTCGGCCGGCGAACACCAGCTGACCCTTGACGGGACCGACGTCACCTGCCGGCTGATCGTCACGCCCCGGCGCTGTTTTCTGCCCGACGACCTCGCCTATGGCACCCGCCGCGCGCTCGGTCTCGGCGCCCATCTCTATGCCGTGCCACGCCTTGGCGATCGCGGCATCGGCGACTTCACGACGCTCGCCCGGCTGGGGGCGCTGACCGGCGGGGCGGGCGTGGACATGCTCGGCCTCAATCCGCTGCACGCCCTCTTCAACCGCGACCGCGACCGCGCCAGCCCCTATTCCCCAACCGACCGGCGCTTTCTCGATCCGATCTATATCGATACCGACCGGCTGCCAGGTCTCGCCGAGGGATCGCCGGCGACGCCCTCGCTGCCCGGCGGCTGGGTGGACTATCCGCGGGTGTGGGCCGAGAAGCGGCAGGCGCTCCGGGCGGGCTTTGCCGCCTTCTCCGCCCTGCCGCCCGTGCATCCGCTGAAGACCGAATTCGAGACCTTCGTCGTGCGCGGCGGCGAGGGCCTCATGCGCTTTGCCCGCTTCGAGGCGATTTCGGCCGCCCATCCGCATGTGCCCTGGCAGCAGTGGCCCGCCGAGCTGCGCGATCCGGAAGATCCGGATGTCAGCCTGTTCGCCGAATCCCGCGGCGATGACGTACCCTTCACCCTCTATTGCCAGTGGGTGGCCGACCGGCAGCTGGCGGAAGCCGACCGGGTGGGACGCGCCGGCGGCCTGTCGCTGGGCTTCTACCGGGATCTGGCCGTCGGCTGCGCCCCCGATGGCGCCGAGGCCTGGGGCGGCGCCGGGCTCTATCTGCCGGGGGTCTCCGTCGGTGCGCCGCCGGATCCGCTGGCCGAACAGGGACAGGTGTGGAGCCTGCCGCCGCCGAACCCGCTGGTCATGCGCCGCACCGGCTATGCCGGCTTCCGCGAGCTGCTGTCCGCCAACATGCGCCATGCCGGCGTGCTGCGCATCGACCATGTGATGGCGCTCACCCGGCTGTTCCTGGTGCCCGATGGCGCCAAGGCCATGGAAGGCGCCTATCTCTCCTATCCGGCCGACGACCTGCTTTCCATCGTCGCGCTGGAATCCCAGGCGGCGAAAACCATCGTCATCGGCGAGGATCTGGGCACCGTGCCCTGGGGCTTCGGCGACAAGCTGGCCGAGCGGGCCGTGCTCTCCTACCGGGTGCTGTTCTTCGAGCGCAACGGCGCGGAATTCCGCCGGCCGGAAACCTATCCGGTGACGGCGGTCGCCTGCGCCGGCACCCATGACCTGCCGACCATCACCGGCTGGTGGGACGGGCTCGACATCGACCTGAAGCTCTCCCTCGGCATCCTGGGCGACGCCACTGCCGCCCGGGCGGAACGGATGACCGACAAGGCCGCCTTGGTGCGGGCCCTGGTGGCCGAGGAGCTGCTGCCGAAGACCGCCTGCCTGCCCGGCGGAGCCGATGCCATCGCCCCGGACATCATCATCGACGCCATCCATGCCTATGTGGCCGAGACGCGCTCGGCGCTGGCCATCGTCCAGATCGACGATCTCACCGGCGAGACCCGGCCGCTGAACGTGCCCGGCACCGACCGGGAGAACCCGAACTGGCGCCGGCGCCTGTCGCGCACCCTGGAGGAAATCGAGTCCTCCGGCCTGTTCGCCCGCCTGCCCGTTCCGCGGGACTGATCCCCCGGCGCGGGGCTGCAAAAAGAGAGAACAAAGCCGCAACATTTTCCTTGGCAGCGACTGCGCGGACACCTACCCTTGGCGCCACGATGACCGACGCCCAAGCCCTTCTGCCGCCGGCTTTCCGGGACTGGTTCGATGCCCGTGGCTGGCAGCCGCGGCCGCATCAGCTTGCCCTGATCCAAAAGGCCGAGGCCGGGCAGTCGGTGCTGCTGATCGCCCCGACCGGGGCCGGCAAGACCCTCTCCGGCTTCCTGCCGAGCCTGATCGACCTCTCCCGCCGGCGCCCGAACGCCGCCAGCGGCGGGCTGCACACGCTCTATATCTCGCCCCTGAAGGCGCTGGCCGTCGATGTCGCGCGCAATCTCTTCCGCCCGGTGGAGGAGATGAGGCTGCCGGTCCGCATCGAGACCCGCACCGGCGACACCTCCGAACACAAGCGCCGGCGCCAGAAGATCGACCCGCCGGACATCCTGCTGACCACCCCGGAGCAGCTGGCGCTGCTGACCGCCTCGCCCGAAGCGGAGCGGATGTTCGGCACGCTCCGCACCGTCATTCTCGACGAGCTGCACGCCCTCGTCACCTCCAAGCGCGGCGACCAGCTCGCCCTCGGCCTCGCACGCCTCAGGGCGCTTTCGCCGAACCTCCGGGCCGTCGGCCTCTCGGCAACAGTCGCCGATCCCGATGATCTGCGCGGCTGGCTGATGCCCCAGCGCGATCCGGACGCCCGGGCGCTGTCGGATCTGGTGACGGTGGCCGGCGGCGCGCCGCCCGATGTCGCCATCCTGGAGGCCGACGAAGGGGTGCCCTGGGCCGGCCACTCGGCCGCTTACGCCCATGCGGAAATGCTGGCCGCCATCAAGGCGCACCGCACCACCCTCATTTTCGTCAACACCCGCGCCCAGGCCGAACGACTGTTTCAGGAGCTGTGGCGCATCAATGACGAGACCCTGCCAATCGCCCTCCACCATGGCTCGCTTGATGTCGCCCAGCGCCGCCGGGTGGAAGCGGCCATGGCGGAAAATAAACTGAAGGCCGTGGTCGCCACCTCGACGCTGGATCTCGGCATCGACTGGGGCGAGGTGGATCTGGTCATCCATGTCGGCGCGCCCAAAGGGGCGAGCCGGCTCGCCCAGCGCATCGGCCGGGCCAACCATCGCATGGACGAGCCCTCCAAGGCCCTGCTGGTGCCGGCCAACCGGTTCGAGGTGCTGGAATGCCGGGCGGCCCTGGAGGCGACCCGGCGCGGCGATCAGGATACGCCGCCGATCCGGCCGGGGGCGCTGGACGTGCTGGCCCAGCATGTGCTGGGGCGCGCCGTCGCCGGACCGTTCGGCGACGAGGACTTCTTCGACGAGGTGCGCTCGGCCTACCCGTACCGCCATCTGCCGCGGGCGACCTTCGACCGCGTCGTCGATTTCGTCGCCACCGGCGGCTATTCGCTCCGGGCCTATGAGCGCTTCGCCCGCATCCGCCGGCGCAAGGACGGGCTGTGGCGGGTGTCGAACCCGCAGGTGGCCCAGACCTGGCGGCTGAATGTCGGCACCATCGTTGAAATGCCGATGATGAAGGTGCGTCTCGTCTCGCAGAAATCCGGCCTGCGCAGCCGCTTCGGCGGCAAGGTGCTGGGCGAGATCGAGGATTATTTTCTGGAGAGCCTGGTCGCCGGCGACACCTTCCGCTTTGCCGGCGAGACCCTGGCCTTTCTGGGCATCCGCGAGAACGAGGCCGTCGTCGTGCGCGCCGCCGACCGCGACGCCAAGGTGCCCGCCTATGCCGGCGGCCGCTTTCCGCTCTCCACCTTTCTGGCCGAGGGCGTGCGGGCGATGCTGGCCGACCGCAGCCGCTGGCGCGACCTGCCGGATCCGGTGCGGGAGTGGCTGGAGCTGCAGGCGCTGAAATCCCGCCTGCCCGACCGCAACGGCCTGCTCATCGAGACCTTCCCCCATGAGCGCCGGCATTTCATGGTCGCCTACCCGTTCGAAGGCCGGCTGGCGCACCAGACGCTGGGAATGCTGCTGACGCGCCGCATGGAGCGCGCCGGGCTCGACCCGCTGGGCTTCGTCGCCTCCGATTATGCGCTGGCCGTGTGGGGGCTGGGCGATCTCTCGGAGGCCTTTGCCAGCGGACAGCCATCCCTCGGCGCCCTCTTCGACGAGGACATGCTTGGCGATGATCTGGAAGCGTGGCTGGACGAGAGCGCGCTGATGAAGCGCTCCTTCCGCAACTGCGCGGTGATTGCCGGCATGATCGAGCGCCGCCACCCCGGCGCCGAGAAGACCGGGCGTCAGGTGACCATTTCCACCGACCTGATCTATGACGTGCTCCGCACCCACGAGCCCGACCATATCCTGATCGCGGCGGCGCGGGCGGACGCCGCCGCCGGCCTCATCGATGCCGAGCGGCTGGGAAAGATGCTGGCCCGCATCAAGGGCCGCATCACCCACCAGCCCCTCCCCCATGTCTCGCCGCTGGCGGTGCCGGTGCTCCTCGACATCGGCGTCGTGGCGGTCTCCGGAGCGGCGGAGGACCGGCTTCTGGCGGAAAGCGCCGAGGACCTCATCCGGCTGGCGACGGAAGAATCATGACGCCCGGAGCCGACTCGCCGGCCTGGACATCCTGAAGGGCGCAATCAGTCCTGCCTTCAGCGCCGCACGGACACAAAAAAGCGCCCGCTGATCTCAGGGGCGCTTCCGTGCACGTCTCGCTTCCAGTCTTGTGCGTTCATCCGGCATTTCCGTCCGGAGGAGACGAATGGTGGGTGAGCACAGGCTCGAACTGTGGACCCGCTGATTAAGAGTCAGCTGCTCTACCAACTGAGCTACACACCCACACCGTCCGGCAGCGCCTTGTGGCGTCGCCGTCCCGGTGAAAGGGCTTATAGGGGCATCCGCCGGCGGGATCAACCCCCTTGTTGATCCCGATGACGCCGGCTGTGGAAAACCCCGATCAGCCCAGCTCCTCGGCCAGCATGGCGAGGCGCAGCCACTCCTCTTCCGCCGCCTCGTGCGCCGTGCGCAGGGCCGCCAGCTCGTGGGTCAGCCTGTCGAAGCGGGCACGGTCGCGGGAAAAGAGCTTCGGATCATCCAGTTCCGCCTGCAATTTCGCGGCCTTGGCGTCCAGCTCGGCGATCTTTGCCGGCAGGGTTTCCAGGGCGTGCTTCTCCTTGAAGGAGAGCTTCTTCTTCGGCTGGGCCGCCAGCTTGGCCGCGGCCGGAGCGGCCGCAGGCTCGGCGGAAGCCGCGGGCTTTGCCTTCGCCTTGACGGCGACCCCGGCCCCGCGCTGGGCCACCATGTCGGAATAGCCGCCGGCATATTCCACCCAGCGCCCCACCCCTTCCGACATGATGGTGGAACTGGCCACCCGGTCGAGAAAATCGCGGTCATGGGAGACCAGGAGAATCGTGCCGGGATAATCGGCGAGCAGCTCTTCCAGAAGGTCGAGGGTTTCCAGATCGAGATCGTTGGTCGGCTCGTCGAGCACCAGCAGATTCGACGGCTTGGCCAGCGCGCGCGCCAGCATCAGCCGGCCGCGCTCGCCCCCCGACAGCACCGACAGCGCCGTGCGGGCCTGCTCCGGCGAGAACAGGAAGTCCTTCATGTAGGAGACCACATGCCGGCTCTCGCCGCCGACGACGACATGATCGCCGCGCCCGCCGGTGAGCGCTTCCGTCAGGGTCCAGTTCGGATCGAGACTTTCGCGGCGCTGGTCCAGCGTCACCATCTGCAGGTTCGCGCCGAGCTTCACCCGGCCCGAATCGGGCTCCAGCACCCCGGTCATGAGCGACAGCAGCGTCGTCTTGCCGGCGCCGTTGGGGCCGACCAGGGCGACCCGGTCGCCGCGCGCCACCCGGGTGGAAAAATGGTCGACGATCGACACGCCGTCATAGGCCTTGGAGACATCCACCGCCTCGATGACGATCTTGCCGGAGACGCTGCCCTCGGAGGCCTCCAGCCGGACGGTGCCCTGCACCCGGCGCTCGCTGGCGCGCTTCTGGCGCAGGTCCTGCAATTCGGCCATGCGGCGGACATTGCGCTTGCGCCGGGCGGTCACGCCATAGCGCACCCAGTCCTCTTCCATGGCGATCTTGCGGTCGAGCTTCTGCCGGTCGGCTTCCTCCTCCGCATAGATCTTGTCGCGCCATTCCTCGAAGGCGCCGAAGCCCTGGTCGATGCGGCGGGTGCGGCCACGGTCGAGCCAGACGGTGGACTTCGACAGGTCCTCCAGAAAGCGCCGGTCATGGCTGATGAGCACGATGGCCGAGGGCAGCGTGGCGATCTGGCCTTCCAGCCACTCGATGGCGGGGAGATCCAGATGGTTGGTGGGCTCGTCGAGGAGCAGGATATCGGGCTCGGCGGCCAGCACCCGGGCGAGCGCCGCCCGGCGCGCCTCGCCGCCCGACAGCGCGCCCGGCGCCTCCGCGCCGGTCAGACCGAGGGATTCCAGCAGGAAGCGGGCCTGAAAGGCATCGTCGCCGGGGGCAAGGCCGGCTTCCACATAGGCGAGCGTGGTCGGATAGCCGGACAGGTCCGGCTCCTGGGGCAGATAGCGCAGCGTCGCCTTGGGGTGCAGGAAGCGCTCGCCATCATCGGGCTCGACGAGGCCGGCGGCAATCTTCAGCAGCGTGGACTTGCCGGAGCCGTTGCGGCCGACAAGGCAGATGCGATCACCGCGGGCAACCGTCAGGTCGGCAGCCTCGATCAGCGGCGTGCCGCCGAAGCTCAGCCGGATGCCCTGGAGGGTCAGAAGAGGAGGCGCCATGGGAGTGTCGGACCGTGCGTGAAGAGGAAATGGAGCCGCGCCGCGGCGGCTGGACGCGGCCGGCCGCGGGGCCTTGTCCCTGCCTTATCGGACGCGGCGCACGGCAATGCAAATTCCGGCACCGGCCGGGGCGCCGCCCGGACGGGTCGCCCCCCGCGTCGCGGCGTCGCCGCAGGGGTGTCGAAGCCCTGTCCGGACAAGGCCGCGGTTGACTTCCCCCCCGGAAATCGGCTTAGACCCTTTGCGAAGAACCGGGATCAGGCCCGGCCGCCCCATATGCGCGGCGCCTCCCCTCCGGCCTGATGACCCAACCCGACCGAACAAGGCGGCTCCGTTCCATGCTCGACAAGACCTACGACGCGGCAGCGATCGAACCGCGCATTTCCCAGCTCTGGGAAGATGCCCAGGCATTCCGCGCCGGCGCCAACGCCCGTCCGGGCGCGCCCTCCTTCTCCATCGTGATCCCGCCGCCGAACGTCACCGGCTCGCTGCACATGGGGCATGCGCTCAACAACACGCTGCAGGACGTGCTGGCGCGCTTCAACCGCATGCGCGGCCTCGACGTGCTGTGGCAGCCCGGCACCGACCATGCCGGCATCGCCACCCAGTCCGTCGTCGAGCGGCAGATGATGCAGCGCCAGGAGCCCGACCGGCGCACCATCGGCCGCGAGAAGTTCCTGGAAAAGGTGTGGACCTGGAAGGCCGAGTCCGGTGGCACCATCATGCGCCAGCTCCGCCGGCTGGGCGCCTCGTGCGACTTCTCCCGCGAACGCTTCACCATGGACGAGGGGCTGTCCCGCGCCGTGCTGGAAGTGTTCGTGACCCTTTACAAGGAAGGGCTGATCTACAAGGACAAGCGCCTCGTCAACTGGGACCCGAAGCTGCTCACCG
>JBBSSF010000134.1:0-8166 GCA_038242345.1 Hyphomicrobiales bacterium | reverse complement strand
GATCCACGGTTCCGGCGCATCCGGAAAGGCCCGGCGCGCCGCCGCCAGATTCCCGCCATGCCGCAGGAGGTCCGCCAGTGCGTCCGTCCGATCGCGCAATCCGTCTCTGGACTTGCCCATGAGCCCCGTCCTTGCCCCCGCACTTGCCTGCGCCGCCCTGCTTCTCGAAGCGGCCTTCGGTTATCCGTCTGCCCTTTTAGGCAGGATCGGCCATCCGGTCATCTGGATCGGACGTCTGATTGCATTTCTGGACGCGCGGCTCAATCGGGAGACCCTGCGCGACGGCCTGCGCCGGCTGGCCGGCCTTCTCGCCCTCGTCGTCATCGTCGGCCTGCCGGTGCTCGTCGCCTGCCTGATCCAGGGGTTTCTGGGCGGTGGCATTGCCGGTTTCGTGCTGCTGGCGCTGCTGGCCGCCAGCCTGCCGGCCCAGCGCTCGCTGTTCACCCATGTGCGCGATGTCGCCGATGCGCTGGAGCGCGACGGGCTCGCCGGCGGCCGCACCATGGTGTCGCGCATCGTCGGGCGCGATCCCGAGCAGCTCGACGAGGCCGGCGTTGCCCGGGCGGCCATCGAATCGCTCGCCGAGAATTTTTCCGATGGCATCGTGGCGCCGCTGTTCTGGACGGCGGTGCTGGGGCTGCCCGGCGGCGTCGGCTACAAGGCCGCCAACACGGCCGATTCGATGATCGGCCACAGGACCGCCCGCCATCGCGCCTTCGGCTGGGCGGCGGCGCGCTTCGATGATCTCATCAACCTGCCGGCCTCGCGGCTGGCCGCCCTCTGGCTGGTGATGGCGGCTCTCCTCACCCCCGGGTTTGACGCCGTGGGCGCGCGGATTGCCGTGAGGCGGGATGCCAGGGCCCATCGCTCGCCCAATGCCGGCTGGCCGGAAGCGGCCATGGCCGGCGCCCTCGGGCTGAAGCTCGCCGGCCCCCGGGTCTATGGCGGAGAAATGGTGAGCGACGCCTTCATGGGCAGCGGCCGGCGCGAAGCGACCGCCGCCGACATCCGCCGCGCGCTGCGGCTCTATCGCCGCGCCTGCGTGGTGCAGGGGGCGACGCTGGCGCTGGTGGCGGCCGTGCTGGTGCGCCTCACCCTCGGATGAGCAGAAAGCCGGGGCCGGCCGCCGCTGGTCCCCGGGCAGATCATCCCAGGCACGCAAGTGCCGACCGCACCCGCGCGCCTGAAGGGCAGCAGATTTCTCATATACCCCAAGGACATGAGAAATCCGCATCGGGATACCAAAGGATCCTTTTCAAGGACCTTTGGTATCAGTCCAGAAGCGGGATCTGCGGGGCGGCGTCCCGGGGCAGCAGGCCGGCCAGACGCGGGTCGCGCACGGTCTCGATGGCCCGGGCATAGGGGACGAAGCCCTGCCGGCGATAGAAGGCCAGGGCGCCGGGATGATCGAAGGTGCAGGTGTGCAGCCACACCCGGCCGACATCCCCGGTCCACGCCTCGGCCAGCAGCCGCGCCATCAGGCTGCGGCCAAGGCCGGCGCCGGTCTCCCCGGGCACCAGACCGAAATAGACGATCTCGGTTTCGCCGGGCACGCGCCGGTCCAGCTCCACGAGGCCGATGATATCGGCGCCACGCCGCACGAAAGCGGCTTCAAGGCCCGGATCATCGAGCAGGGCGGCAAGCGCGTCGCGCTCCAGCCACAGCCGGCCATTCCACAGCCACGGCGTGCCGACCCGGCGGAAGATGTCCAGATAGAGGTCGATGTCGGCCCCGCCAAGCGGCGCGAAGGCAAGGCCGGCGGCGGCGGGCTCGGCCAGACGGGTGGCCAGATCGGCCGGCGGCGCCCGCATCTCCAGAAAGGTGACGACGGAGGCGAGGGTGCCGGCCGGCAGCAGGGTCAGGCCCTCATCGGGCAGCGGCGCCGCGGGATCGGTCGTCATGGGGCGCGGTCCTTCGGGGAGACAGGAAAAGGGCCCCGGCGATGACCGGAGCCCCCGGGATCTCATCCCAGGCACGCGGGGGGCTGACCGCACCCGGGCGCCTGAAGACCAGCGGATTCCTCATCTGCTCCAGGGGCAGGAGAAATCCGCACCGGAATGGCAAAGGGTCCTTTTCAGGGCCCTGTGCGGTCTCAGCGTTCCGGCCGCTCCGCCTCGCCCTTGGCGCGGCGGATGGCGTTGACGAAGCGGGTGAAGAGATAATGGCTGTCCTCGGGGCCCGGCGAGGCCTCCGGGTGATACTGCACCGAGAACACCGGCCGGTCCTTCAGGCGGATGCCGCAGTTGGAGCCGTCGAACAGGGAGACATGGGTCTCCTCGACCTCGTCGGGCAGGCTGTCGGCATCGACCGCGAAGCCGTGATTCATGGACGTGATCTCCACCTTGCCGGTGGTGAAGTCCTTCACGGGATGGTTGGCGCCATGGTGGCCCTGATGCATCTTCAGGGTGCGTCCCCCCAGGGCGATGCCGAGCATCTGGTGACCGAGGCAGATGCCGAACACCGGCAGGCCCGAGTCGACCAGCGTGCGGATGGTCGGCACGGCATAGGCGCCGGTGGCGGCCGGGTCGCCCGGGCCGTTGGAGAGGAACACACCGTCGGGCTGAAGCGCCAGGATCTCGTCGGCCGGGGTGGCGGCCGGCACCACGGTGACGCGGCAGTCCTGATCGGCGAGCAGGCGCAGGATGTTGGCCTTCACGCCATAGTCGATGGCGACGACATGGTGGCGGAGATTGTCCTGGGTGCCATAGCCCCTGTCCCAGGCCCAGGTCGTCGCCGTCCAGTCATAGCGCTGGGTGGTGGAGAGGTCCTTGGCGAGGTCCATGCCGACGAGGCCCGGCCACCGGGTGGCCTCGGCCTTCAGCTTGGCCAGATCGAACACGCCATCGGGGGAATGGGCGATGACGGCATTGGGCATGCCGAGCTCGCGGATGCGGGCGGTCAGCGCGCGGGTGTCGATGCCGGCGATGCCGATGATGCCGCGGGCGGTCAGCCAGCGGTCGAGCGGGCGCGAGGCGCGGTAGTTGGAGGGGGCGGTGATCGCCGCCTTCAGCACGCAGCCGCGCACGCCCGACGCCGAGGCGCCACCGACGGTCTCGATGTCCTCGTCGTTGGTGCCGACATTGCCGATGTGGGGGAAGGTGAAGGTGATGATCTGGCCGGCATAGGAGGGATCGGTAAGGATCTCCTCATAGCCGGTCATGGCGGTGTTGAAGCAGACTTCGGCGACGGCATGGCCGGTGGCGCCGAGCCCCATGCCCTCGATCACGGTGCCGTCGGCAAGCACGAGGACGCCGGTAGGCACCGGATCCTTCCAGGAGGCGGCATTGGTCATGGGTAGAATCCCCGCTCGGGCATGAAAGCCCGGCCGAGGTGCCCCTTGCATATGGACATGCGGCCGGGACCGGCGGCGCGGATGCGCCCGGTGTGTCGGGGGCGGATGTGTAGGGGCAAGCGGCCGGATCGTCAAGGGGGCGGGCCGGCCGCGCGCGCGATCCGGGGGCGCCGCATCCAGAGCGCGTGGCGTTTCGGGGCTGCCACGCGCTGGCCGCGGGGAGGGGGAGAGAAAAAGGGGGGCGGTCCGGAGGCCCCCGGGCCTCCGGGCGGGTTCGGGCGGCAGCCCGACGGGGACCGCTCCCTCCGCACTCATGCGGACTGGCGCATATGCGCCTTCGGGCGTAGGCCCGTTGCCATGAACCGGATCGTCTCTCTCCTCTCGGCGCTGGCCGAACCGACCCGCCTCGGTGCCATCCGCATCCTCTGGGATGGGGGCGAGCACTGTGCGTGCGAACTCATGCGGCGGCTGGATGCCAGCCAGTCGCGGATCTCGCGGCACATGGCGGTGCTGAAGGCGGCCGGGCTGGTGGTGGACCGGCGGGATGCGCAATGGGTGCGCTACCGCCGCAATCCGGACCTCGCGCCGGATCTGGCGCATCTGGTCGACGCGGTGCTGTCTGCCGACGGGGCCGATGGCAAGACCGCGGGAAAGGTGGCGGCATGAGCCTCTCCCTGCCTGATCGTCCCGGCCGGTCCGGGCCGCTGCCGGATGCCGTTTGGTATGCCGGCACCGCGCTTGCGCTCGTCCTGTGGGCCGCGGTCTACAGCCAGCTGACGCGGGTGTCGGATTTTCTGGTGTCGCTGCTGCCGGTGCAGCGCGGCACCCATTTCGGCGAGGCGCTGGCCTTCTTCTTCTATGACACGCCGAAGGTGCTGCTGCTCCTGACCCTGGTGGTGTTCGCCATGGGGGTGGTGCGCAGCTTCTTCTCGCCGGAAAAAACCCGGGCGCTGCTGGCGGGGCGGGCGGAAGGGCTGGGCAACGTGCTGGCGGCGGGGCTTGGCGTGCTCACCCCGTTCTGCTCGTGCTCGGCGGTGCCGCTGTTCATCGGCTTCGTCTCGGCGGGGGTGCCGCTGGGCGTCACCTTCTCCTTCCTGATCGCCGCGCCGATGGTCAACGAGGTTGCCCTCGGGCTGCTGTTCGCCCTTGTCGGCTGGAAGGTGGCGCTCACCTATCTGGCCTTCGGGCTGGGGGTGGCGATCGTTGCCGGCTGGGTGATCGGGCGCCTGCATCTGGAAGGCTGGCTGCAGGACTGGGTGCTGAAGCTCCAGACCAGTGCAGCCGGCGGGCCGGAGGAAGAGGCGCTCAGCGGGCCGGACCGCATCCGGGCGGGGCTGGAGGCGGTGCGCGACATCGTCGGCCGGGTGTGGATGTGGATCCTGGTCGGCATCGCCGTCGGTGGCCTGATCCACGGCTATGTGCCGGCCGAGCTGATGGAGCGGATCCTTGGCGCGGATGCGTGGTGGTCGGTGCCGGCGGCCGTGGTGATCGGCATCCCGATGTACTCCAACGCGGCCGGCATCATCCCGATCGTCGAGGCGCTTCTCGGCAAGGGGGCGGCACTCGGCACCACCCTCGCCTTCATGATGTCGGTGATCGCGCTGTCGCTGCCGGAGATGATTATCCTGCGCAAGGTGCTGACCCTGCGCCTGATCGCGGTGTTCGTGGGGGTCGTCGGCGCGGGCATCCTCGCCGTCGGTTTCCTCTTCAATTTCCTGTTTTCCTGAGCGGATGAAAGGAGTCCGGTCATGAAGGACGTGAAGGTGCTCGGCCCCGGCTGCAAGCGCTGCCAGGCCACTGCCGCCATGGTGACGGAGGCAGCCTCGCGGCTGGGCCTCGACGTGACGGTGGAAAAGGTGACGGACTATGCCGAGATCGCCCGCTATGGCATCGCGGCGACCCCCGGCATCGTCATCGACGGCAAGGTGGTCCATGCCGGCGGCCTGCCGAAGGAAGACGCGGTGGAGCGCTGGCTTCAGGCCTGAAATCCACGCCGACGAAAAGGGCGGCCCCTGTTGCGACAGGGAAATCTGGTGAGCCGGGAGGGGATCGAACCCTCGACCACATGATTAAAAGTCACGTGCTCTACCACTGAGCTACCGGCCCGCCGATGGTCGGAACGCCCGGATCCGGTCCTCCGCCGGAGGCGGGGAGGGGCGGAAAAGGGGGTGCCTGACAAGGCGCCTTCCGGGTAAAGGGAAACCTTCCCCGCGTCAACCGCCAAGGGCGGCGGGCCCCGAGGATCGCCCGGGCGGGCGATCGGCCCCCCCCCGGAACACGGCCTGCGGGGGCGCCCGCGCGTCTGCGACATGAAAAGACCCCCGGTCGCCTTGCCTGGCAGCCGGGGGCCCTGTCGATCGGGCAGGCGTCAGCCCTGTCCGGCCCGCGTCGTCCGCGGGGGGCCGCCGGCGACCGCCACCTGCCGGGCGGCCAGCCTTTCCCGGGCCAGCGCCCGGTTGCCCGCCCGCCGCTCCACGGCGAGGATCCGCAGCCGCGCCGAGGGGTCCGCATCCAGCGGCAGGCTCAGCGCCGCGTGGACGTCGCCCCGGGTCAGGCCGATGTCGGCCAGCATCCGGTCATCGAAACTTGCCATCTCCAGCACCGTGCGGCGATGCATCAGCGCCTGCAGGACGTTGACCACGGCGCGGGCCACCGTTGCCGTCGCGGCGGCAATCGCCGCGAGAAATCCGCTCCGCGCATAGGTCGTGGTATCCGTCACCGGGCTCATCGGTCCCTCCTTCATCGAGGACGCACGTTCCCTTCGCCGCCGATGCTCCTCATCGCCGGCCCGTCGGTGGATCCTGTCGTCACCTCGGGAACATGGCCATCCTGCCTCAGGACGATTGATAAGACCAACGAATGTTTTTAATCTGACCCATCAGATCCGGTGATGTCCGGATGCCGGCTCCGGCCGGCGGACGGGAGGGGGAAAAATGGCCCAGGTGCTCGATCTCGATCAGTTGCGGACCTTCGTGGCGATTGCCGAAAGCGGTTCCTTCACCCGGGCGGCCGATGTCGTGCACAAGACCCAGTCGGCGGTGTCCATGCAGATGCGCCGGCTGGAGGAGCGGGTCGGCAAGGCCATCTTCGTGCGCGACGGGCGCCAGTCGAAGCTGACCGACGAGGGCGAGCGCTTCCTGCATTATGCCCGGCGTCTGGTGAAGCTGAATGACGAGACCCTGGCCGCCTTCGATGATGCCGAGCTGACCGGCCGGGTGCGTCTCGGTACCCCGGACGATTATGCCGACCGGTTCCTGCCGGAGATCCTCGCCCGGTTCGCCCGTTCCAATCCGCGGGTGGAGGTGACAGTGGTGTGCGCGCCGACGCCGATGCTGGTGGATGCGCTGAACAGCAACGAGCTGGACATTTCCATCGTCACCCATGTGCCGGCCCGCGGCCGGCTGGCCGGCGAGGTGGTGCGCCGGGAGCCGCTGCTCTGGGTCACCTCGGCGCGCCACTGCGTGCATGAGGAGGAGGTGCTGCCCCTGGCGCTCGGCTGGCCCACCTGCTGCTGGCGCGGGGCGGCCCAGAGCGCGCTGGAGGAAGCCGGGCGGCGCTATCGCATCCTGTATTCATCGTGGAACTCGTCGGCGGTGGCCGCCGCGGTGATGGCGGGGCTGGCGCTGTCGGTGCTGCCGGAATCGGCGCTGCGCTCGGGGATGCGGGTGCTGGGCGAGGCCGATGGCTTCCCGCCGCTGTCCATGGTGGAAATCGGCATCGTGCGCACCTGGCACCAGTCGACGCCGCTGATCGATGCGCTCTCGGAGCACATCGTCTCGTCCCTCGACAACCTGTCGATCGCGCTGGCCGCGGAATGCTCGGCCGCGGCCCGGACCGGGGCGTCCTCCCGCCGGTCAGGGCGGGAGGAAGGCGCACGGCTCAAACCAGACACGCAGGTGCTGACCGCACCGTGCGCCTGAAGGGCAGCAGATTTCTCATATGTTCCAAGGACATGAGAAATCCGCGCCGGAATACCAAAGGATCCTGTTCAAGGACCTTTGATATCAGAACATCATGCCGAGGGCGTTGCAGTAGAGCTCCAGCAGGCTTTCCATCTCGGCGCGCTCGCTGGCATCCTGCTTGCGCATCTTGATGACCTGACGAAGAATCTTGACGTCGAAGCCGTTGGCCTTGGCCTCGGCATAGACGTCCTTGATGTCGTCGGAGATCGCCTGCTTCTCTTCTTCGAGGCGCTCGATGCGCTCGACGAAGGCCTTGAGCTGATCGCCGGCAATCGAATCGGGATCGACGGTCTGGTTATCGGTCATCGCTGCGGTTCCCGTGGGGGATTTCTGGAATCGGCCTGTCGGCCCCGGGCACGCGGACGGATCCGGAAGGCGGAGCCGGCCCGGTCATGCGGGACTGTCAGGGATCAAAAACGGACAGGTCTGGTTAGCGCCCGGTTAATGGCGCCTCTGCGGCAGACGCGCAACCGGCTGTGGACGGGCTGTGGATAGCCGGTCGGAGGCCGTCTCCCGCCGGGTGCCGCCACGGCACGGGCCCGCCCGGACGCCCATTCGGCAGCGGTGGCCCAAGGGGAGGGGATGCACGGGCATCCCGCGCGGGTGGCCAGAGACATTGCCGCCGGGCTACCCGGCATCCGGACCCGGGAGTCCGCCGCCCGGAAAGGCCCGCCGTCCCGTCCGGTTTCCGGACCAGAGGTCCCGCGGATGGAGCAGCCGGGCGGCGGGGCGCGGATCTCTCAAACCAGGCGCACGACGTGCTGACCGCACCTTGGCTCCTGAAGATCGGCAGATTTTCCATCTGCCCCAAGGACATGGAAAATCTGCATCCCGTCCGGGGATTCGCTGCCCGTCGGCACGTCGGGACCGTCAGGAGGCCGCCCGCATTTCCTTCACGGTGGTGGCGAGCTG
>JBBSSF010000133.1:0-8185 GCA_038242345.1 Hyphomicrobiales bacterium | reverse complement strand
TCCCCGGCCCCGAACAGCGCCCGGACGATGGTTTCCGGATCTAGACAGACCGCCCCGAACAATAGCGACAGGAGCGCGAACAGCTCGGCTAGCAACGACGAGAACCCCAGGGCCACTCCCCGCGCTCCTCTTTCGTCTCCGGCCCGTCCGGCTCTTGAAGCAGGCTCCCCTGCCAAGGATCCCTGAAAAGGGTTCTTTGGCAGTCCGGTGCGGATTTCTCATGTCCCTGAGGCATAAGGAAAATCCGCATCTCTTCAGGAACGCCATGCGGTCGGCATCCGGCGTTCCGGATATCAGGACGCTGCGACCGGTGCCGCCTTGATGGCGGCCTTGGCCGCCGCCTCCCGGGCCGCCTTCAGGGCGCGGGTGCGCTCCAGAAGTTGCTCGTAGATCGGCTTGCCGCCAAGGGCAGCCGCCGTCAGATAGGCGACCGCCGCCGTCAGCAGCGCCGGCAGCAGCAGCGGATAGGCGCCGCTGAGCTCCAATGCCAGCACCACACCGACAAGCGGCGCCCGGATCGTGGACGAGAACAGCCCCGCCATGGCGGCAACCGCAAAGGCCGGCTCGGCATGGCTGATGGTCACCATCGGCAGGAGGTCCGTCACCGCATGGGCAAAGAACAGCCCGACCACCGTAGCGATCGCCAGGATGGGCGCGAAGATGCCGCCCGGAACGCCGGTGGCATAACTGGCGAGCACGCCGAAGAAGCGCAGGACCAGCAGCACGATCAGGGCGAGATAGCCCGGATGGTCTTCCAGCACCCGCATTATCATGGCCTCGCCGCCGCCATTGGCGAGCGGGAAGACGACGGTCGCCGCACCCAGCACCGAACCGACGATGAGCGCCGGCGCATAGGGCACCCGGGCCGCGACCCGGGCCGAGAGATCAAGTGCGGCGATCAGCATCCGGTTGAAGAAGACACCGACGGCGCCGAGCGTGATCCCCATCACGAGGAAGGCCGGCAGCACCCACAGGTCCATCTCGAAGGCCGCCATCTCCAGATAGGGCCGGCTGCCGCCGAGGCCGGTGGTGACGACGCCGGACAGGATGGAGGCCAGCATGACGCCGACATAGGAGCGCAGGCTGTAGGGAAACTGCCGCCGGGTTTCCTCGATGACGAACAGGATGGCCGCCAGCGGCGCGTTGAAGGCCGCCGCCAGGCCCGCCGCGCCACCGGCCGCCAGCAGCGCCCGGCCATCGATGGAGTTGAGACGGAAGCGCTCGCCGAAGGCGGCCGCGACCGAGGCCCCCAGATGGATGGTCGGGCCCTCGCGCCCGAGCATCATGCCCGAGGACAGCGCAAGGATGCCGCCGAAGAACTTCACCGGCAGGATGCGCCGCCAGGGCACGGCGACCGTGCCCTCCATCGCCCCCTCGACATCCGGCACGCCGGAGCCGGCGGCCTCGGGCGCGAAGCGGCGCACGAGGAACAGGGCGATGGTGGCGAACAGCACGCCGATGAGCGCCGCCAGACCGATCGACAGCGCCTCCTCGCCGAAGGTCTTGCGCAGCACCCGCGGCCAGCGCGCGATGAACTCGACGCTGAAATGGAAGGCGACGCCGACAAGGCCGGCAGCCACACCGGTCAGCAGCGCATAGGCATAGAACCGGCGATCGGAAATGGCGACAGCCGCGCCGGCAGAGGTGGGCATTCCGTCAGTCCTTCCGGCGGCGGGTCCAGGTGGCGAAGGCCGTCATGTGATCGGCCAGGAAAGCCCGCGTCCCCGGATCGCTCAGCTGGCCGTCGGTCACCTTCTGGTGGACAGCCCCGATGAAGACTTCCGGCTTGTTCATGGGCTCCGCATCGAGGAAGACCAGGATCTGCCGGAGGTGATACTGCATCCGCGCGCCCCCGAGGATGCCCATGGAGGCGGACATCAGCGAGACCGGCTTGCCCGCAAAGGGCTGCGGCGACAGGCGCGAGGCCCAGTCGATGGCGTTCTTCAGAACACCCGGCACCGAATAGTTGTATTCGGGCGAGATGATGACCACCCCGTCGGCGGCCGCGACCGCCACCCCCACCGCCGTGACGGCGGCCGGAAACCCCGCGGCCAGAAGAGCGGCCTTGTAGAGCGGGATGTCCCCGAGCCCGGAGAAGATCTCCAGGCTGACGCCCTCGGGCAGGAGGGACGGCAGGGCGGCCAGCACGGCCGCATTGTAGGACCCGGCGCGCAGGCTGCCGCAGATCCCGAGAAGTCGCAGAGGGGCCGGACCGGTCATGGAAGTTCCCGCTTCAGAGGGAGGTCATAAAATGGTCAGGGGCGGCACCCGCGGGGCCGCCCCCTTTTCTTGCGTCATCTGCCCGCGGGCGTCCACCCCTCATCAGGCATCCGCACCCGGCGGTTCCCGCTCCGCCATTGGCGCCGCGGGAGCCTCGCCACCATGACCCTGCTTGGGCGGGATCACGTCGGGCACGCCGAAGGACTTGTCGCCCAGCCACTGCACCATGACGTAGAGGCCCGGGATGACCATGATGCCGAAGATGGTGGCGGCGAGCATGCCGCCCAGGACCGTGTAGCCCAGATGGATCCGGCTGGCCGCGCCCGCGCCCGTCGCCGTCACCAGCGGGATCAGGCCGAGGATGAAGGCGAAGGCAGTCATCAGCACCGCGCGGAACCGCATGTGGGCGCCCTGGAGAGCGGCATCATAGCGGGTGTGCCCGGCCTCGCGCTGCTCCTTGGCGAATTCCACGATCAGGATGGCGTTCTTGGCCGCCAGACCGATCAGCAGGACGAGACCGATCTGGGTGTAGATGTCGTTGCCGAGGCCGAGGAAGGCCACCAGCCCGACGGCACCCAGCACCGCGATCGCCACCGACAGGATCACCGACAGCGGGATCATCCAGCTTTCATACTGGGCAACCAGGAAGAGATAGCCGAAGATGATCGCCAGCGCGAAGATGAATGCCACGCTCGCCGCCGTCTGGCTCGCCTCCTGATAGGTCATGCCGGACCATTCGAACGAATAGCCATCGGGCGCGACCTTGCTGAAGGCGTCCTTCATGGCGGCCATGGCATCGCCCGAGGAGTGACCGGCAGAGGAAGAGCCGGTGATCGGAACCGAAAGATACTGGTTGTACTGATAAACCAGATCGGCGCCGAAGGTGGTCTTGAGCTCGGCCAGCGTCGAGACCGGCACCATGCCGCCGGTGCTGTTGCGGACATAGAGCTGGTTGATGTCGTCGACCGTCATGCGGAAGGGCGTGTCGGCCTGGATGTTCACCTGAAAGACGCGGTTCAGGTAGTTGAACTGGTTCACATAATAGGACCCCAGCATGGCCTGGAGCACGCCGAACACGTCCGACACCGAGACGCCGAGGCTCTGGGCCTTGACCCGGTCGAGGTCGAAGAAGATGCGCGGAATGTCGGCGCTGAAGCTGGTGTAGGCGCGCTGCATGCGCGGGTCGGCATTGGCCGTGACCACCAGCGAGCGGGCGACCGTGGAGATGTCCTGCACGCTCTGGCCGCCGAGGGCTTCCAGACGGAAGTCGACGCCGCCCGACTGGCCGAGACCCGGGATCGCCGGCGGCGGGAAGACGAGCAGGTTGCCGGCGGGAATCGCCGCATAGGCCTGGGACAGATGGCCATAGATGCCGCGCAGGCTGGTTTCCGGGGTGGTGCGCTGGCCCCACGGCTTCAGCACGATGATCGCCATGCCGCTCGACGACGACGGCGCCTGGGTCAGCATCGAATAGCCGGACACCGTGATGACATTGTCCACGCCGGGCGTCGCCCGGGCGATGCGCTGGGCCTCGTCGAGGACCGCCTCGGTGCGCGGCAGGGCGGCGCCGGCCGGCATGGACAGGTCCAGGAACAGCACACCCTGGTCTTCCGTCGGCAGGAAGGACGACGGCAGCCGGGTGAAGAGATCCCCGGCGACGCCGCCGGCCACCAGCACGATGAGACCGGCCACTGCCGAGCGGCGGGCGATGAGGCCCACCACCTTCAGATAGCCGGACCGGGTGGTGTCGAGGCCGGTGTTGAACCAGTAGAACGGTCCGCGCGTCGGCGTCTTCGGCGCGCGCAGCACCAGCGAGCACAGCGCCGGCGACAGGGTAAGCGCGTTGATGGCCGAGATGGCGACCGAGGCCGAGATGGTGACGGCGAACTGGCGGTAGAGCTCGCCGGTGATGCCGGGCAGGAAGCCCACCGGGCCGAACACGGCGAACAGCACGAGCGTCGTGGAGACGATCGGGCCCGTCACCTGCTTCATTGCCTTCAGCGTCGCATCATGGGCGTTCATCCCCTCCTCTTCCATGATGCGTCTGACATTCTCGACGACGACGATGGCATCGTCGACGACAAGACCGATGGCGAGCACCACGGCGAAGAGGTCGATCGTGTTGGCCGAGAATCCGGCCGCATTCAGCACCACGAACACGCCGATGAGGGACACCGGAATGGTGACCGCCGGAATGATGGTGGCGCGCAGGTCCTGCAGGAAGACATAGACCACGACCAGCACGATCACGCCGGTGATGGCGAGGGTGTGGATGATTTCCTTGATGCTGGCCGACACGAACAGGGTCGAGTCATAGATGACCGTGGCTTCCAGCCCCTTGGGGAAGCGCGGCTTCATCTCCTCCAGCTGCTGGCGGATGGTCTTGGCCACCGTCAGCGCGTTGGCGCTCGGCAGCTGGTAGATGGCGACGGTGGCCGCCGGCGCGCCGTTCAGCGCGGAGTTCTGGGTGTAGCTCTGGGCACCGAGTTCGACCCGGCCGAGATCGCGGATGCGCACCACCGCGCCGTCGGAGCCGGTGCGGACGATGATGTCCTCGAACTGCTTCACGTCCTCGAGACGGCCCAGCGCCTCGATGGTGAGCTGATAGCTCTGGTTGGCCGTGGTCGGCGGGCCGCCGACCTGACCGAGGGAGGCCTGGATGTTCTGGGCCGAGATGGCGTTGGCCACATCGGTCGGGCTGATCGACAGCGCCGTCATCTTGTCCGGATCGAGCCAGACGCGCATCGAATAGAGCAGCCCGCCGAACAGCGTCGTCGAGCCGACGCCATCGACGCGGGCGAGCGGGCTCAGGATGTTGATGTTGGCGTAGTTGGAAATGAAGATCGGATCGTAGGTCGAATCCGGCGAGTAGACGTTGATGGCCAGCAGGATGTTGGTCGACTGCTGCTGCACGCTCACGCCGAGATTGTTGACGATCGTCGGCAGCTGCGAGGCCGCCAGCGCCACCCGGTTCTGGGTGTTCACCTGGGCGATGTCGGGATCGGTGCCGACCTGGAAGGTCACCTGGAGGGTGTAGCTGCCGGCCGACGACGATGTCGACGACATGTAGATCATGTTGGCGACACCGTTCACCTGCTCCTCGATGGGAGCGGCGACGGTGGCGGCGATGGTGGCGGCGTCGGCGCCCGGATAGGACGCGCTCACCTGCACCACCGGCGGGGTGATGTTGGGATACTGGGCCACCGGCATCGTGAAGATCGACAGCGCGCCGGCGATCGTGATTACGATGGAGATGACGAACGAAAGTCTGGGCCGGGCGACGAAGATCGCGGAGATCATCGGCTCACTTCCCCGTCGAGGTGGTGGTGGGCGTCGTGGTCGTCGCGGCGACAGGCTTCACGACCTCGCCGGACCTCACCTTCTGGACGCCGTCCACGATGACATCCTCGCCGAGCTGGAGCCCCGTGAGCACGGGCACGAAGCCGTCGGGATCGGGGGTGCCCACCGTCACCCTGCGGGTCACCGCGCGGTTGTCGGAGCCGACGACGAACACGAACGCGCCGTCCTTGTCCTGCAGCACCGCCGGCTGGGGAATGGCGTTCTCCGACCTGGTATCGCCCACCTGGACGCTGACCGTCACGAACTGGCCGGACAGCAGCAGGTTCTGCGGATTGGAGAATTCGGCGCGCACGGTCACCGTGCCGGTGTTCGGATCGACCTGGTTGTTGATGAATTCGATGCGACCGACGTCCGGATACTGGCTGCCGTCCGGCAGGGTCACCGACGGGCGGAACATGTCCTTTGACACGTCATTGCCGCCCTCCGTGCTCTCCTGGGTGGGCGACTTGGCCATCTGGTCCATCGTCCGGGTGACGGTGACATAGTCCTTTTCGGGGATCGAGAAGGCCACCCGGATCGGATCCATCTGGATGAGGGTGGCCAGCGTGCCGGAGCCCTGGTCCACGAGATTGCCGAGGGTATAGTTCGTCTTGCCGATCCGGCCGGAGATCGGCGCGCGGATCGTGGTGAAGCCGAGATTGAGCTGGGCCGTCTGGACATTGGCCTGGGCGGTCATCGTCTGGGCGGCCGCCTGGTCATACTGGGCCTGGGCGGTATCGACGATCGCCTGGGAGACGGTGCCCGACTTCACCAGGATCTTCTGACGGTCGAGATTGATCTGGGCCAGGGTCTGGGCGGCCTGGGTGGCGCCGAGATTGCCCTGGGCGGCCAGAAGCGCCGCCTGGAAGGTGTCCTGCTCGATCTGGTAGAGCAGGTCGCCGGTCTGGACATAGGCGCCTTCCGTGAAGGCGACCTGATTGAGGAAGCCCTGCACGCGGGCCTTGAGGTCCACCTGCTGGATCGCCTCGACCCGGCCGACGAAGGAGGCCCGCCGCGTCACGTCCTTGGAGACGACCGGCGCCACCGTCACGGCCGGTACGGGGGCGGCCCCCTGGGCGGCGGCCCGCCCGGGCAGGAGACTGCCGAGGGCAATGAGCACGGCCCCGGCACAGGAGAAAACGGCACGCCGCTCCCAAATCCTTGCCGTTGCCGTCATGCAGTGGCCCGTCATGCTTTCGCCTCCCTGCCCCCGAAGCGGACATCGTTCGTTTCTTCTACAGGGATCCCCCGATTCCGCAATTCCCGGACCGGATTGGGCCGGCCCCCTGCGGCAATAGACCATGCAACCCGTGCCCCGTCCTGCGTCCGATCCGGCAATTGAGCCTCCGTTAACCAGTTGGGCAAGAATCCGGGTACTGCCGGTAGTATCGCACCGCAGGAACGGACTTGTGCGACTCTGCACGCGCAAGAACGGGTGAGGACCCGAAGCGGCCGGCCGCTCAGGGCAATCCTCGCAGCGGGGTGCCGAGCCCCCGGCATCCGGCAGCATTGTTCAAGGGGAATGTGCGGCATGACGACGAACGACACCTCAAGGCCTGCAGAGCAGATGGCTTCCGCTCCTTCCCGGTGTGCGACTTCCGGCGCCCTTCACGCGACAGCGGGGTCGGGCGCCGCCCGGGCCCGCAAGCCGCCTCTCCTCTCGCGCCGTCTCCCGGCCGCGACGCTGGCCGGGCTGCTGCTCTCCACCGCCATTTCCCCCGTCCTTGCCCAGGTCAGGCCGGTCCAGCCCGCGCCCGCTCCGCTTGTCGCCGCTCCGGTCGCCCCGGCCGTGGCGCCGTCGCTCATCAACACCGGCCCGCGGGACATCGTGCGCGCGGTGACGCTGTCCGATCTCGGCTTCACCTCGGGCGTCGAGCTCAACGGGCTGATCGGCCGGCGCGAGCTGTTCTTCCCCCTGCCCCGCGGCCTCAAGGGCGTGCGGGCGACCCTGCGGCTCGCCTTCGATTCGGCCGCCGGCCAGCAGGCCCGCCGCAGCGTGCGCGTGATGGTGCAGGACCGCACCGTCTATGCCCGCGCCCTCAGCCCGGCGCCGGAGACCGACACCGTCGACATCCCCATCGACCTCACCGACCAGGTGGACGATTTCGTCCGCATCCAGGTGGTCTATGGCGGGGCGCTCAGCGACGACTACTGCATCGACCAGCGTGTCGCCGGTGACTATTTCACCCTGCTGCCGGAAACCGGCCTGGTGCTGGCCCTGCCGCCGGATCAGGTGACGGCGGTGCGCACGGCCGTGGCTCTGATGCCGCGCGACATCACCGTCTATGTGCCGCCGCGCGCCCTGTCCGAAGGCGAAGTGGCGGCCGCTCTCGGTCTGGCGCGCGCGCTCGGCGGCACCGGCCACCGGCTGCACTTCGCCCCGCTCCCCGGGGTCCGCACCCGGGTGAACCTCGATGGTGACGGACTGCGGCGCTGGGCCCGCGCGCGCCAGCTTGCCAGCACCGCCCGGGGCGGCCTCGTCGATCCCGGCCAGACCACCGGTCAGGATGCGGTGATTTCCGATGATGTCGAGCTCGGCGCCTATGTGCTGTCCGAGATCGGCTCGGCCGGGGCCGGACAGGCCCTGTGGACCGGTGGCACCATCGTGCTCGGCACCCCGTCCGAT
>JBBSSF010000132.1:0-8237 GCA_038242345.1 Hyphomicrobiales bacterium | reverse complement strand
GCCCGCGGGAGCGCTTTCCGTTCGCCCCGGCTCCCGGCAAACGCTCCAGTCTTTTGATCTTACGCATTTTCTTCACGCGAACCGGTACCCACTTCGCTTGAAAATGCTTTCGTGGCCGGCCCGCCCGTTCTGGCGGACCGGCCCCGTCCGGTCTCTTCCGGCAAGCCGCGTGCCGGTCCGCGCGCCCGTCCGGCGCTCACACCCCGTCGCGATGCACGGCGAAGGGCGCGAAGGCCTGATTCACCGGCATGGTCTCCAGGGTGTTGATGTTCATGTGCGGCGGCAGGCTGGCCACCCAGAAGATGGTGCCGGCGATGTCATCGGGCGTCAGCGGATTGACGCCGCGATAGAGGGCATCGGAAGCCTCCTTGCTGCCCGTCCGCACGAGGGTGAACTCGGTCTCGCACATGCCCGGCTCGATGGCCGTCACCCGCACACCCGTGCCGAGCAGATCGGACCGCAGACCCAGCGAGAACTGGTGCACGAAGGCCTTCGTGCCGCCATAGACGTTGCCGCCGGGATAGGGGTAGGTAGCGGCCACAGACGACAGATTGATGATGGCGCCCCTGCGGGCGATCAGGGTCGGCAGAACCTTGTGGGTGATGGCGACGAGCGCGGTCACGTTGGTCGCGATCATCGTCTTCCAGTTGGCCAGCCGGGCCTTCTGGGCCGGCTCGGTGCCGAGCGCCAGACCGGCATTGTTGACGAGCAGGTCGATGTCGCGAAAGCCCGCCGGCAGGGCGGCGAGCGCGGCCTCCATGGCAGCCTCGTCCATCATGTCGAAGGCGGCGGCGTGGACCTTCTCCGGTCCGCCGAGCTCGTCCACCAGGGCGGCGAGACGGTCGGCGCGGCGGCCGGTGACGATCGCCTTCCAGCCGGCCTTCACGAAGATGCGGGCCGTGGCCGCGCCGAAGCCGGCGGTCGCGCCGGTGATGAGAACGGTCTTGCTCAAGGGGATGTCCTCCGGAAAATCGGGGCCGGGCCGGCGACGCCCCGGCAGAGGGGGCGCCGGGAGACGCTCAGGCAGGCGCCGGCAGGAAGCCGAGGGTTCGGCCGAGACTGAAGGCGGCAATCAGGATCAGCATCAGCGCCACGGCCCGGCGCCAGCGATCCTCCGCCGTCCGGCGGAAGATATGCCCCCCAAGCATCGTTCCGATCAAGGCAATCGGCAACAGGACCGCACCGGCGACCCAGGACTCCGCCGGAACCGCACCGATCATCAGGCGGACGAACAGGCCGAGCGCATCAGTCAGGCCGAAATAGACGGTGAGGGCGGCCCGGATCCGCGCCGGCGAGCGGCCGGTTGCCAGAAGCCAGGCGACCACCAGCGGTCCGCCGACGGCGAAGGCGGAAATCACCGCCCCGGTGACCACACCCACGGCGACCGCCACCCAGGGCCGGTCCAGCCGCGGCTCGCGCAGCCGGGCGAGGGAGGCGGCGGCCGAAACCAGCACCACGAGATCAAGGCCGAGCTTCACCGTCTCGTCCGGCAGCCCGGTGATGACCAGCACGCCGGCGATCCCGCCGACCAGACCACCGGCCATGATCGGCAGCACATCGGCAAGCGTCACCTCGCGCCAGGCACCGCCGCGCAGGATGCCGATGGTGACGACGAGTTCCAGCATGAAGACGACGGGCGTCGCCACCGCCGGCGGCCACAGCGCCGAGAGACCAAGGGCCGCGACCAGCGCGACGCCGAAGCCCGTGGCCCCGCGCACCACCGCCGCCAGCGCCACCACGAAGGCGGCAAGCCCGTAGAGCCGAAGGAGTTCCGCGTCCAACACGCCTGCCGCGCCTCACGCTTTTGCCGAATCGCGACGCCGGATCACCGGAGGCGACCGGTCCATGAGGGGCGCAAGCGCGGCCCGGCGACAGGTCCACGCCCCGTCGCCCGATGGATCCACGGGACGGGACGCCCCGGCCAGCCCGGGGGAGACCGCACGGCCCCGGCGCAGGCCCGCACCCCGGATCCCGGGGATCGGACAAGGGGGCCGGGAGGACCGTCCGTCGCGGAGCCTGGAAAGGCCGGGCGGCCGGCCACGGGATTTCCCGCGCCCCGGGCAGAGAAATGGCAGGCCCGATGCCGGGCATCGGGCCACGGGTGTTCGGGGCGCCGGAAGGACCCGCCGCCCCGGCCGGCACCCGGGACCGCCGCTCAGCCCTTGCGCTTCGGCGCGATCCAGAAGTCCATGGAGCGGGCCCACATCTTCAGCCAGAGTTCGGCCGGGTTGGCGGCGCCGATCTGGGCCGGCGGATGGACGCGGTCATCCTCCGCCTCGGCGATCACCTCGGCCACCGCCGCATCGACCGCGTCGGCCGGAGCCGCGCTCTCGCTGGCCGCAGGTTCTTCCGCGGCCACCTCGGCGGCCTCCTCCATGGCGATCGCCGCCATCAGCGGGTCGACTTCCGGCAGCAGGTCGTCGAGATCGTCCTCGGCCTCGGCTTCCGCCACCAGGTCGCCGTCATCCTCATCCGGGGCGATGTCATCGGCCGGCGCGGCGCTCCCGGCTTCCGCACCGGGGCTGACCACTTCCTCGATGACCAGCAGCGGACTGGCCTCGGGCAGAAGATCGTCGAGATCGTCCTGCTCTTCGGCCTCGGCCACCGCGTCGGCGCCGGCCTCGGCCTGAGGCGCCGCGACCGTCTCGACGGGGACACTTTCCACGACCACCCCGACCCCGACGTCCGCCTCGACGATCAGCAGCGGATCAGCCTCGGGCAGAAGATCGTCGAGATCATCCTCCCCTTCGGCTTCGGCCACGGCGTCCGCATCCGCTGCGGCGTCGATCTCCGTCGCGCTGGCCTCTGTCTCGACGGGGGCGTCTGCCTCCGGCTCCGGCTCCGGCTCGGCCGGCGGGGTCTGCTCGCTCTCGGACAGCAGCGTGTTCAGATCATAATCGGCCTCGGTCTCGGGATCCTCGCTGGCCTCGGCCTCCTCCACCGCGTCGATGTCGGTGGGCAGATCCGGGTCGGCCAGGCTCTCCGGCTCGGGCTCCAGCTCCATGCCGGCAACGGGCGCGAGCGCCGGCTCCGGGCCCTCGCCATCGGCAAGCAGGCTGTTCAGATCATAGTCCGCGTCGGATTCCGGATCGTCGGGGGCGTCGATGTCGGTGACGGCATCAATCTCCTCGATCACCTCGACGGGGCCCGCCTCAGGGGGGGCCACGGAGAACGGCTCCACCGGCGCGGGCTCCGGAGGCGCCGTCTCGTCGGCCACGACATTCAGGTCGAACGACGCCTCGTCCTCGGGATCATCGGGGGCGTCGATCTCGGCATCGGTCAGCGATTCCGTCGCCCGCAGCGGGCCGGCATCGGGCAGAAGCGTGTTGAGATCGAAGCTCGCCTCGATTTCCGACACCTCGTCCTCGGACGAAAAGTCCTCGACCGGGCTCTCCTCAGGCGGAGAGAGATCGGCCGCAGCGGCCGCGGGCTCGAAGCTGGCGGGCGGCGGCTGGTCGGCCGGCGCCGGAGACGCCATCTCCGGCGCCGCCGGGCCGCCATCCGGCGCGCCGGCACCCGGCTCGGATCCGGCAGGAGGCGGCGCGTCCTCGAACGGGGGCTCCGTGTTCATGACAGGTCTCCTCGATCAGTCGGAAAGGTCCGGGCCGGCCACGCACGGCCGCACACACGGCATAACCGGCGCCGCCGCTTCCGGTTGCCGCCCGGCAGGCCGGACCCGGCCTTCCCGCAAACGGCACCCCCGGGAAGGACCCGGCCGGCGCATGGACGGACAGCTTATCATGTCCCGGCCCGGGAGACGAAGAATGCAGTGCACAGAAATCCCGGCCGCGCCTCGCCCGAGCTGTGCCCCGCGGGGGCCCGGCGCCGGGTACGAAACGGCGGAAAATTTCATCCTGTCAGACTGTTAATGACCGGCCGGGCGATCCGTACCCTGGCGCATGTCAGCCAGTGCCTCGGCCAAAAGGCAGAGGCCGGGCACGATGCGGTCATGGGCGATGGCGGCAAAGCCCAGGCGGACATAGCCGCAGGGCACGCGGGGCGTCATGAAGTGGGCATCGCCCGGCTCCACCAGCACGCCCCGCGTGAGGGCGGCCTCCGCCAGCGCCCGGCCATCGACGCCGGCGGGCAGCTCCAGCCACACCGCCGAGCCGCCGGTGGTCGGCAGCGCGCGACAGTCCGGCAGCAGCCGCTCGATTTCCCGGAACAGCGTGCGCCACTTGCGCGCCAGCGCCTGCCGGGCGCGCAGGATATGGGCGTCGAAATGCCCCTCGGCCAGAAAGAGCGCCATGGCCCGCTGGTCGAGGGCGGGCGGATGCCGGTACATCAGCCGCCGCAGCGCCCGGAGCTCGCGGATGAGGCCGGGGGCGGCCACGATGAAACCCATGCGCAGCCCGGGGAAGATCGGCTTGGTCAGGCTGCCGACATGCAGCACCCGCTCATGACCGTCGAGGGCCCGGAGCGCCGGCCGCTGGGCGCCGACATAATTGAGCTCGTGCTCATAGTCGTCCTCGATGATCCAGAAATCATCGCGCTCGGCCCGGTCGAGGAGCGCCAGCCGGCGCTCCATGCCCAGCGTCACGCTGGTCGGCGACTGGTGCGAGGGCGTGACGTGGATCAGGGTGCAGCCGGTGAGTTCCGGCCCGATGCGCACGCCGCCGGCATCCACCGGCAGGGGTCGCAGCCCGGCCCCGGTGGCCGAGAGGATGTTGCGCGCATCCGCATAGCCCGGATCCTCGACGCCGGCGACGGCGCCCGTGCCGCCGAGCAGGGTCGCGATCAAGAACAGGGCATTCTGTGCCCCGATCGTGACCAGAACCTCTTCCGGTCGCGCCCGGATGCCCCGCCGCGGCAGCACCCGGCTGACAATCTGGGCGATCAGGGTGGGGTCGTCGGCGTCGATCAGGTCGACCACCCAGGCGGCGGAATGTCGCTCCGCCCCGGCCAGCCGGGCGCAGTCGCGCCAGCGGGCGATGGTGATGCGGTCGATGTTCACCTGCCCGTAGATGAAGGGATAGGGATAGCTGCGCCAGTCCGTGGGCTTGACGATGTTGCGCTGGCGGCTGGGCCGCAGGCGCAGCCGGTCGAGGCGGGCCTCCAGGACGGCATCGCCATCGTCGCGGGCCGGCGTGCGCCCCGTCACCCGGGCCGCCAGCTCGCGCCGGACATGGGCCTCGTCGATGAAATAGCCCCGGCGTGGCACGGCGCGGAGAAAACCGTCCTCCACCAGCCGCTCATAGACCAGAACGACGGTGTTGCGCGACACGCCGATCCGCTCCGCCAGCACGCGCGAGGCCGGCAGCGGCTCGAAGGGCGAGATCGTGCCATCCAGGATCGCCTCCACGAGACGGGCATGAATCTGGCGCTGCAATCCCTCGCCGGGATGGACGGGCACGGGAAAGAAGCGGTCCGGCATCGGCAGGCTCTGGCTCCACAGAAATCCAGTTCTGGATCTAAGCCCGAATCCGGCCGCGCCATAGCCTTTTTGTCGTTCCGTCACAAAACCGCGATGCGCGGCGGGCACGGTCATTGCACGGGCGGTTCCGGCCACACGCGGAGCAGGGCCTCATTTCCCCGAGGGAGAGACATCGACAATGACGATCTACAGGTTCGGCCCGTCGCTCGACCGGCGCGCGCTGCTCAAGAATTTCGCCATCGGCGGCTCCGCGCTGGCCATGCCGGCCATCGTCAGCCCGAAGGTTCTCGCCTCCTCCGGCGAGGTCAACGTGCTGATGTGGTCCGACTATCTGCCGGAAAGCTTCATCAAGGCGTTCACCGACAAGACCGGTATCAAGGTCAACTATATCGGCATCGGCTCGAACGACGAAATCATCAACAAGATGAAGGCGACCGAGGGCAAGGGCTTCGACATCGCCTCGCCGACGGCCAACCGTTCGCCGCTGTGGGCCGATCTCGGCCTGCTCGCCCCGTTCGACTTCAAGCGCATCCCGATCGCCAACGTGAACCCGGCGATGGCCAAGATCGGCGAGATCTCGTGGAATTTCGGCGGCAAGGGTCCGGTCTGGATCCCGCACATCTGGGGCACCGAGGGCATCGCCTGGCGCACCGACAAGTTCACCCCGGCCGGCGAGTTCCCGTCCTATTATGACGTGTGGGACGAGGCCAATGCCGGCAAGACCATGGGCCGCGCCAACTCCGTGATGCTCGGCGCCGGCCTCGGCCTGGAGCGTCTCGGCCAGCTGCCTCCCGGTTCCATGTGGGCGGCCTACGAGAATCCGGACAAGATGAAGGACGTCTGGAGCCAGCTCACCGAATTCTGCATCGGCCGCAAGAAGGTGCTGAAGCTGCTCTGGAACGACGCCGACACCCAGAAGAACGGCCTCCTCAACGAGGGCGTCATCGTCGGCCAGACCTGGGACGGCCCGCCCATCGCCCTGAAGACCGCCGGCGAGCCGGTGCTCTACCGCGCCCCGATCGAGGGCGCCATGGCCTGGGTCGACGGCATGGCGCTGTCGAAGAACGCCCAGAACATCGACCAGCTCTATGCCTTCATCGAGGCGTGCTACGATCCCAAGCTCGCCGGTGAAGCCATCATCACCCATGGCTACAATTCTCCGGTGCTCGGCGCCGAGAAATATGCCGGCGCAGTCTATGCCCAGAACTTCGCCTCCGCCTATCCGGGCGACGCGCTGGCCAAGCTGAACCCGTGGCCGCCGGAAATGCCGTGGTATGTCGAGCTGCGCAACCAGTTCGTGAACAAGTTCATCGCGGCCTGATCCGGGCGCCCCGGACGGGGCGCCTGACCGGCCGCGCGGGGCATCGGGCAATCCGTCCGGTCCCCGTGCGCGGATGATCGCTTCGGTCCGGCGGCGGGCACTCCGCTGCCGGGCCTCTCCTCCGCCTCCCGTCCGCTGCGCCGCCGTCCTCCTCCCGTCGGCCGCAGGGATCCGGGCGCACCGGGTCCCTTTCATCGCCTCCCGCCGGCCGGAGGGCGATGAAACGGACCCCATCCCCCGCGTCACCCGGCCGGACGTCCCTCCCGTCCCCGGATCATGAAGGTCTGATGCCGAGCATGAGCCCAGCCCCGCGCGTCCGCCCCGTTGCCGTTCCCCGCTGCCCCGGACGGTCCCGATGACCAAGGATGTCGCGCTCGATCATGTCTCGATCCGCTTCGGTGGCTACACCGCGGTGGACAACGCCTTCCTGACCATCGAGGGCGGGGAGTTCTTCTCCTTCCTCGGCCCGTCCGGCTGCGGCAAGACCACGCTCCTGCGCTGCGTCTCCGGCTTCGTGGAGCCGACCGAGGGCCGGGTGCTCATCGGCGGCAGGGACATGCAGGGCGTCGGCCCCAACAGGCGGCCGACGGCGCTGATCTTCCAGAATCTCGCCCTGTTCCCGCTGATGAGCGTGGCCGACAACATCGCCTTCCCGCTGGAAGTGCGCGGCGTCGGCCGGAAGGAGCGCCGCAGGCGCGCCGACGAACTGCTCGACCTGATCGCGCTCTCCGGCCAGGGCGACAAGAAGGTGACGGAGCTGTCCGGCGGCCAGCGCCAGCGCGTGGCGATCGCCCGGGCGCTCGCCGTCGAGCCCGACATCCTGCTTCTCGACGAGCCGCTGTCGGCCCTCGATCTCAAGCTGCGCCAGCACATGCGCGCCGAGCTGCGCGCCATCCAGAAGCGCGTCGGCCTGACCTTCATCTACATCACCCACGATCAGGGCGAGGCGCTGGCCATGTCCGACCGGGTGGCGGTGATGAGCCGCGGCATCATCGAGCAGGTGGACGACCCCGCCTCCATCTATGACCGGCCGCGCACCTCCTTCGTCGCCTCCTTCGTGGGCGAGACCAACCCGATCGCCGGGCTCGTCGCCAGCCAGTCCGGCACCCGGGTGGACGTGACGCTGCCCGATGGCCGGGTGCTGTCCGGCACCGCCGGCGGCGGACGCAGCTACGAGAGCGGCGAGGCCGTGATCCTGTTCATCCGGCCGGAGCATCTGGCCCCGACCGGTGGCGAGGCCGGCCCCGCCGCCCTCACCGGCCTCATCGCCGGGCAGGAGTTCGACGGCAGCCTGCGCCATCTCTTCCTCGAGAGCGGCGCGGTGAAGCTGCGCATGTCCATGGTCAATGATGGCCGGGCGACCGGGCTTGCCCCGGGCGGCGCGCTCACCGTCGGCTATGACCCGGCGCTTGCCTGGGTGCTGCCCGACGGCCCGCTGGCGCGAAGCTGAGGGGCCGCCATGACCGGAACCCCCTCCCCCGCCGCCCGCCCCTCCTCGGGAGCCGTGCGCGCCTTCGCCGTCTCGGTGGCCAACCGGCATGG
>JBBSSF010000131.1:0-8288 GCA_038242345.1 Hyphomicrobiales bacterium | reverse complement strand
TGCGGGGTGCGGATCACGGCCTTTTCGGTCGGCTTCGGTCCGGAGCTGTTCGGGCGCAATGACCGGCATGGCACGCGCTGGAAGGTGAGCGCCATTCCGCTCGGCGGCTATGTGAAGTTCGCCGGCGACGAGAATGCGGCCAGCGTGCCCGACCGGGAGGCCCTCGACGCGGTGCCGGAATCGGAGCGGGCCGGGCTCTTCGCCTTCAAGCCGGTGTGGCAGCGCGCGGCCGTGGTGGCGGCCGGGCCGATCGCCAATTTCATCCTCTCCATCGTCATCTTCTCGCTGATTTTCATGCTGGTCGGAAAGCCGATCACCGAAGCCCGGGTCGATGAGGTGGAGCCGGCCGGGGCGGCGGCCGCTGCCGGCATCCGGCCGGGTGACAAGATCATCAGCGTCGATGGCAGCGCGATTGATTCCTTCGGCGACCTCCAGCGCATCGTCTCGGCCAAGGCCGGCGTCGCGCTGACGCTTGGAATCGAGCGGGGCGGCACGCCGATGGAAATCACCGCGACCCCCGAGGCGCGCGAGACCGAGGACCGCTTCGGCAATGTCCACCAGGTCGGCGTTCTGGGGATTCGCCGCTCCATCGAGGCCGGCGACGTGACCACCCGGCGCTATTCGCCGCCGGAGGCCCTTGTGGCGGGCGTCAGCGAGACCTGGTTCATCGTCGCGCGCACCGGCAGCTATCTGGCCGGCGTGGTGACGGGGCGCGAGGCGCCGGACCAGCTGGGCGGCCCGATCCGCGTGGCCCAGGTTTCCGGGCAGGTGGCGACCCTCGGCATGCTCGCCCTCATCAATCTGGTGGCCGTGCTGTCGGTCTCGATCGGGCTCCTGAATCTGCTGCCGGTGCCGATGCTGGATGGCGGCCATCTCGCCTTCTACGCGGTGGAAGCCCTGCGCGGACGGCCACTTTCGGCCCGCGCCCAGGATGTCGGATTCCGCATCGGCCTGGCTTTCGTGCTGTTCCTGATGGTGTTTGCGACTTGGAACGACCTGACGCAGATTCTGCTGCGCAAGGGCGGGTAAGACACGCTTAACCACGACTCCTGATCGGGGATGGGCGCGCAAGTCGAATATGCTTATCCTTAAAAGGCGGGCTTGTTTTCGTGCGGCAGTCTGTGCTGCAGTGCGGAAGCCGGGCAATCTCCGAGTCGGTACAAGGAGATCGAGCCCGTGACCCATTGGCCACGGTCACGCGGGAATGGGAGCTGTCTTGGCCTTGGGCGCTTGCCTCTCAAGGCGAAGATGCGATAGCTCGGTAGAAGAGACGGAAACCGCGTGGTGGGTTTTCGTCGTCGCGTCGAAGATCGGTGTCCGATCGGTCGTCGGCGTGGTTCGCCGAAAGCCGGCCACCGCCGCTCCGGCACCAATGTGGCGACTGAGTACGAGAGGGCTTGAAAACCCCGATGCGAGTCTTGTCGATTGCCATGAGACCCGCCGTCCTGCGACCCGCCATGCTTGCCGTGGTGGTCGCTGTTACGGCTCCGGTTCTTGACCCGGTTTCCGGCCCCCTCGGGTCCAGCCCGGCCCTCGCCGAAACGGTGGGGCAGGTCATCGTCACCGGCAACAAGCGCGTCGATGCCGAGACCATCCGAACCTATGTGTCCGTGAAACCCGGGCGCCCCTACGGAGCGGCTAACATCGACGAGTCCCTCCAGGCGCTGTATGCGACTGGCCTGTTCGCCGATGTGAAGATTGTCCGTCAGGGCAACAACCTGGTGGTGTCGGTGGTCGAGAATCCGATCATCAACAAGGTTGCCTTCGAGGGGAACAAGAAGCTCACGGACGAGCAGCTCCAGTCGATCGTCGAATCCCAGCCGCGCTCGGTCATGACCAAGGCGAAGGTGCAGGGCGACGTTCAGCGTGTCCTGGAAGCCTATCGCCGCTCGGGTCGTTTCCGGGCGAGCGTCGATCCCAAGACCATCGAGCTGTCCGACAACCGCGTCGATCTGGTGTTCGAGATCGACGAGGGCGACAAGACCGGTGTTGCCTCGATTTCCTTCATCGGCAACAAGGCCTTCAGCGACGGTCGTCTGCTCGACGTCATCAAGACGCGCGAAAGCGGTCTGCTGAGCTGGCTGCGCTCGACCGATACCTATGATCCGGATCGCCTGCAGTCCGACGAGGAGCTGCTGCGCCGCTTCTACTACAACAACGGCTATGCCGACTTCCGCATCGTCTCGACGGTCGCCGACCTTGATCGCGAGCGGAATACCTTCTTCATCACCTTCACCCTCGAAGAGGGCGACCGCTACGACTTCGGCGAGATCAACGTCGAGTCGTCGCTGGCCACCCTTGATCCGGACCGGCTGCGGTCGGTGGTCACCTCCCGGGCGGGGCGCACCTACAGCGCCGAAGCCGTCGAGAAGAGCATCGAGGCGCTGACCATCGAGGCGGCCAAGGCTGGTTATGCCTTCGCCCAGGTGCGTCCGCGTGGCGACCGCAACTTCGAGAATCACACCATCTCGGTCACCTATTCGATCGAGGAGGGCCCGCGGGTCTATGTCGAGCGGCTTAACGTCCGCGGCAACACCCGGACCCGGGACTATGTGATCCGGCGCGAGTTCGAGCTCGCGGAAGGCGATGCCTACAACCGGGTGATGATCGACCGGGCCGAGCGTCGCCTCAACAATCTCGGCTTCTTCAAGACCGTGCGCATCACCACCGAGCCGGGCTCCGCTCCGGACCGGGTTGTCGTGAATGTGGATGTCGAGGAGCAGTCGACCGGTGAAGTGTCGTTCGGTATCGGTTACTCGACCTCCGACGGCGTGATCGGCGACGTTTCCGTCTCCGAGAAGAACTTCCTCGGCCGCGGCCAGTATGTCCGTGTCGCGATCGGCGGCGGTGAGTCTCAGAGCACCCAGGAGCTGTCCTTCACCGAGCCGTTCTTCCTCGGCCGGCGGCTGGCTGCGGGCTTCGATCTCTATAACCGGCAGTACGATCACAACGACTACCGGGCATATGACGATCATACCACCGGCGGTAATCTGCGCTTTGCGCTGCCGATCACCGACGAGGCGACCTTCAACGTCTACTACACGCTCTATAACCGGGATCTGTCGCTGGGCTCGCTCAGTGCCGATGAGGTCTCGGCGGCGGTCTATGACTCGCTGGGCGAAAGCGTGACGTCGCTGGTCGGTGGCTCGCTCGTCTACAACAAGCTCGACAACAACCTGAATCCGCGGGATGGCTACTATGCGCGCCTGACCCAGGATTTTGCCGGTGTCGGCGGCGACGTCGCCTTCAGCCGGACCAAGCTGGAAGGGCGCTACTACAAGGAGCTCTACCCGGCCTGGGGCATGGTCGGCATGCTGAAGGCGGAAGGCGGTGTGGTTCAGGGGCTTGGTCAGGATCTGACCCTGCCGGACCAGTTCTTCCTCGGCGGCGAGACCATCCGCGGCTTTGCCTCCAGCGGTATCGGTCCGCGCGACAAGAACACCGGCGAAGCCCTTGGCGGCCAATACTACATGGCCGGTACGGCGGAAACCGTGTTCCCGCTGCCCTATCTGCCGCAGGAAGTCGGCATGTCGGGTGCGGTGTTCACGGATATTGGTACCCTCTGGCACGTGGATCCGGGTTCGGCCCAGACCTGGTCGGTCAACTGCGGCACCACCTCCAACCCGTCGACCTGCGTCGACGTGGTGTCGGATGACGCGACGCTGCGCTGGTCTGCCGGCTTCGGTGTACTCTGGAAGTCGCCGTTTGGTCCGATCCGTGCCGACTTCGCCTGGCCGATCGCCAAGAGCAAGTGGGACGAGACCCAGGTGGTCCGCCTCGGCGGCGGCACCCGGTTCTGAACCGACGGAGCGGCGGGCGCGGTCCCGCCGTTTTCCGTTTCAGCGGGGCTCTCCGGGGAGGGGCGGGTCGCTTCGGCACATGGTCTGCCGGGTGGCGCGCTCCGCCGGAGATGGCCCGAGGTGGCCGCTCGGGGTGCCCATCCGGCCCTGCGGGCTGATGGGCGGCGGAGTGGCAGAACTCCAGGACGCACGTCAGTTTCATGCCCGATCCGACCTTTTTTGCTCCGCCCAAGCCGCTTCCGCTCGCCGAGCTTGCCGAACTCATCGGCGCGCGCCTGGTCGGTGATGGCGAGCGGGTGATTTCCGGTGTCGCGCCGCTTGCCGAGGCCGGTCCGACCGACCTCTCCTTTGTCGAAAATCCGCGTTATCTCACCGATCTCGCCCAGACCCGGGCGGCGGCCGTGCTGTGCGCGGCCAAGTACATGACCCGCGTGCCCTCGGGCATCGCCGTTCTGGAGGCGCGTGAGCCCTACCGGGCTTTCGCCAAGGCCATCGGCGTCTTCTATCCGGAGGCGCTGAAGCTGCCCGGTCCGGTGCATGGCACCGGCATCTCGCCGGCTGCCCATGTGGACCCCGCCGCCCTGCTCGAAGCCGGCGTGACGGTGGAGCCCGGTGCGGTGATCGGCGCCGAGGCCCGCATCGGCGCGGGGACGGTGATTGCGGCCGGCGCTGTCGTCGGCTCCCGGGTCACCATCGGTCGCGACTGCCATATCGGCGCGAAGGTGGTGCTCCAGCACACCCTGATCGGCAACCGCGTCATCATCCATCCGGGCGTCTCGATTGGCCAGGATGGCTTCGGCTTTGCCATGGGGCCGGGCGGGCATCTGAAGGTGCCGCAGATCGGCCGGGTCGTCATCCAGGATGATGTCGAGATCGGTGCCAACTCCACCATCGACCGCGGCTCGATCCGCGACACCGTCGTGGGGGAGGGCACCAAGATCGATAATCAGGTGCAGATCGGCCACAATGTGCAGATCGGCCGCCATTGCGTCATCGTCGCCCAGGCGGGTGTTTCCGGCTCGACCATTCTGGAGGACTATGTGGTGCTGGCCGGCAAGGTGGGTCTGGCCGGCCATCTGCGCATCGGCATGGGCGCTCAGGTTGCCGGCGGCAGCAATGTGGCCGATGACATTCCTGCCGGCGAGAAATGGGTCGGCACGCCGGCCAAGCCGATCCGGGCTTGGATGAAGGAGCTGATGGCGCTGACGGCCCTTGGCCGCGAGCGGCGGTCCGGCAACTGAGGGGGGACCTGCGCACGGGGCTGCCGAATTCATCGCGCGGCGGTGGACGGCTGCGCCCGGCGTGCTAGAAGGGCGACGCCCCGGCATTTCCGGGGCGCGCCGCCGACCCGGAACGGGACGGCCAGCCAAGGACCGACAGGGCGACAGGCCGGCACTCAGCCGGCCGGGCGCCAGAAGATATCGGGGCGTAACACGTGGACCAGACCAGCAGCCCGGCCACCGGCACCGGGACCATGATTACCAGCGCGGACATCCTGCGCATCATGAAGCTTCTGCCGCATCGGTATCCGTTCCTGATGATCGACCGCATCGTCGATATCCAGGGCGACGATTTCGGCATCGGCATCAAGAATGTGACCTTCAACGAGCCGCAGTTCCAGGGCCATTTCCCCACCCAGCCGATCATGCCGGGTGTGCTCCTCATCGAGGGCATGGCCCAGACCGCGGGCGCGATGTGCGTCATCGCCAAGGGCTGGGAGGAGACGCCCAAGCTCGTCTATTTCATGGCCATTGACCAATGCCGGTTCCGCAAGCCCGTCGTGCCGGGTGACCGCGTCGAGTTTCACGTCAAGAAGCTCAAGAATCGCGGCAACATCTGGAAATATTTCTGCGAGGCGAAGGTCGACGGCACCCGTGTGGCCGAAGCCGAGCTGACCGCGATGATCGTGGACGGGACGCCCGAGAAATGACCCGCATTCATCCGACGGCGCTTGTCGCCTCCGGCGCCTCGCTCGGGGCTGATGTCGAGATCGGACCCTTCTGCGTGGTCGGTCCCGATGTCGTGCTGCACGATCGCGTGGTGCTGAAGTCCCATGTGGTGGTCGAGGGCCGCACCGAGATCGGTGAGGAGTGCGAGGTCTATCCCTTCGCCTCCCTTGGCCAGGCCCCCCAGGACCTGAAGTTCCGCGGCGGCCCGAGCGCCCTCATCATTGGCGCGCGCACCCGCATCCGCGAGCATGTGACGGCCAACACCGGCACCGAGGGCGGCGGTTTCGTCACCCGCGTCGGTTCCGACTGCTTCCTGCTGACGGCCTCCCATGTGGCCCATGACTGCCAGGTCGGCAATCATGTGATCCTGTCCAACAACACCATGCTGGCGGGCCATGTGCATGTCGGCGACTTCGTCATCTTCTCCGGCGGGTCGGCGGCGCACCAGTTCTCGCGCATCGGCGAGCACGCCTTCATCGGCGGCCTGACCGGCGTCGAGGGCGACGTGATTCCCTTCGGCATGGTCATCGGCGCCCGGGGCTGGATGGCGGGCCTCAACCTCGTCGGCCTGCGCCGCCGCGGTTTCCCGCGCGAGAGCATCCAGCTGCTGCTGAAGGCCTACAAGGTGCTGTTCTCCGGCGAGGGCACCCTGCCGGAGCGCATTGCCGCCACCGAGGAGGGCTTCGGCACCGATCCGCTGGTGCGCCGGGTGCTCGACTTCATCCATGCCGGCGGCGAACGCCAGCTCGTGCCCGCATCGAGCCGTTATGGCGGACACTGACGGACGGGCCCGCGGGGCCGGATCGGCCGATCCGGGTCCGCTCGGCGTGATTGCCGGCAATGGTGACCTGCCGGCCGAGCTGGTTAGGGCCGTGCGGGCTACCGGGCGCGCCGTCGTGCTCGTCGCCATCCGGGGCGAGTCCGAGGCCGGGCTCGCCGATCTCGGCGCGCGCTGGGTCGACTGGGGGCAGGTGGGCAAGCTGTTCGGCCTGCTGCGCCGGGACGGCGTGCGCGACATCGTGCTGATCGGCGGCGTCTCCCGGCGGCCGGACTTCAAGTCCATCGTCAGCGATTTCGAGACCCTGAAGCGCCTGCCGCGCATTCTCTCCGCCATGATCGGCGGTGATGATTCCGTGCTCACCCGGGTGCTGCGGCTGGTCGAGGAAGAGGGCTTTCGCATCATGGGCGCCCAGGATGTTGCGCCGGCCCTGCTGGCCGGCATCGGCGCTCTCGGCCGCGATCGGCCGGGGGAGCGCGACGAGCGCGACATCCGCCTGTGCCGGGCCGTCATCACGGCGCTCGGGCCCTATGATGTCGGGCAGGCCGCGGTTGCCATGGAGGGCCGGGTGGTCGCCATCGAGGCCGCCGAGGGCACCGATGCCATGCTCGTCCGGGTGGCCGAGGCCCGCGCCGCACGCCGGATTTCCGCCAAGGGAACCGTCGGCGTGCTGGTGAAGGGGCCGAAGCCTGGACAGGACCTGCGGGTGGATCTGCCCACCATCGGCCGGCGCACCGTCGAGGCGGTCAAGGCCGCCGGGCTGGCCGGCATCGCCGTCGAGGCCGGCCGCGTGCTCATCGCCGACCGGGCGGCCACGATCGCGGCGGCCGATCAGGCCGGGATCTTCATCGTTGGCTACAAGGTCGGCCGCGCCGACTGAAACCCGGGGCCCGGACGGGACCAGAGCAGTCGGAGCGCGGGAGAGGGGACGCCATGACCGCAGACGCACCCCTGTTCGCCTGGCTGATCGCCGGAGAGGAATCCGGGGATCAGCTCGGGGCGAGCCTGATGCGGGGCCTGACGGCCGCGACCGGCGGGAATGTGCGCTATGCCGGCGTCGGCGGCGAGCGCATGGTCTCGGCGGGGCTCGACGTCCTGTTTCCGCTCTCCGACATTGCCGTCAACGGCCTCAGCGACATCATCCGCCATCTGCCCGGCCTCGTTGCCCGCATCAACCGGGCGGCGGAGGCGGTGATTGCCGCCCGGCCCGATGTGCTCGTCATCATCGATGCGCCGGATTTCACCCATCGGGTGGCGGCGAAGGTGCGGACGGCCGCGCCGCACATCCCGATCATCGATTATGTGAGCCCCACCGTCTGGGCCTGGCGACCGGGCCGGGCGCGGCGGATGAGGGCCTATGTCGATCACATCCTGGCGCTGTTTCCCTTTGAGCCGGCAGTGCATGCCCGTCTCGGTGGCCCGGCCTGCACCTATGTCGGCCATCCGCTTCTGGAAAAGCTGCCGGTGCTGCGGCCGGCCCCCGGCGAGCGCGCTCCGTTCGGCGCGGGCCCGCCGGTGCTGCTGATGCTGCCCGGCAGCCGCCGCGGCGAGATCCGCCGCCATATGGAGCCGTTCGGCAAGGCGCTGGCCGAAGTGGTATCCCGGATCGGTCCGGTGGAGGCCATCCTGCCGGCAGTCAGCCATCTGCGCCCGGCCATCGAGGCGGCGCTGGCCGACTGGCCGGTGAGGCCGAAAGTGGTGATCGGCGAGGCGGAGAAGTTCGCGGCCTTCCGGCGCGCCCATGGCGCCATCGCCGCCTCG
>JBBSSF010000130.1:0-8413 GCA_038242345.1 Hyphomicrobiales bacterium | reverse complement strand
GGCAGCGTGCTCTCGACGCTCCTGAACGGCATGAGCGCGGTGTCTGGCGGCGGGGGCGGGTTCAACCTGTTCTCCGGGCTCGGCAGCCTATTCGGTGGGGGCGGTAGCGGTGCCGCGGCCTCCATGATGGGCACGATCTATGCCAATGGCGGCGTGCCGCCGGGCGGGCTTGGGCCCTACCGGAACACGGTGGTGTCGCGGCCGACCACGTTCGCCTTCGCCAACGGCGTCGGGCTCATGGGCGAGGCCGGCCCCGAGGCGATCATGCCGCTGAAGCGGGACGGCGCCGGCCGGCTCGGGGTGTCCGCCCTTGGCCGCCCCGGCAGCTATGACATGGCACGTGAGGCGCGCGTGTCCCGCGAGGAGCGCGAGAGCACGAACCACGCCAAGATCGAGATCGCACCGACCAAGGATTTCGAGGCCAGGATCGTCAGTTCGGCCACGAAGGAATCCAGGCGCTACACGAACAATGCCGTCGGCCAGATGGGGCGCGAGCTGTCCAAGGCGACGCCGGGCCGGGTCGAGTCCTACCAGAAGCTCGGGAGCTGACACATGGTGCTTCAGATCCCGCGCATTCTCGTGCGCCCGCAGGCCCAGAAATGGGGGCTGCGCTATGCCACGACCGATGGCGGCCCCTCCATGTCGTTGCAGGACACGTCTGCCGAGACGTCCGGCGGCGGCCTCTGGCAGGTGACGCTGACGGCCATCGAACTCATCAGCCCGGCGCTCCGGAACCTGTGGGATGGTTTCGCCGCCCTTCAGGACGGCGGCGCCACGCCCATCGTCATGCCGATGTTCGTCGGGCTCCGGGCGCCGTGGCCGGTCGTGGATGGCCGGCCGGTGGTGTCGTCGGCGATCTACCCGCATTCCGACGGCACCTATGTCTCGGACGGTACGGGTTATGTGGAGGACGTGATCCGGAGCCATCTGGTCGGGGCCCGGCCCCTCCGGGCCACATCCGTGACGCTCCACATGGACTATGGTGGCGAGATCACCATGGGGATGCACTTCTCGATCCGGCACGCCAAGCTCGGCTGGCGGCTATATCGGGTTCGCCGGGTGATCGAGGCCACCATCGGCACCAATGCCGGCTCCTACAATCTCGACGTCCGCCCGCCCCTCCGGCAGGCAATCACCGGTGACGAGGATGTGGTCTGGGACACCCCGCGGTGCGTCATGCGGATGACGGATGCGGAGCAGTGGCACCAGGAGGAGGAAGCGCGGAAGTTCCCGACGCCGACGATCACCATGATCGAGCGGTTGTGGAGCGCGAAATGAGCGAGCGCTTTCTCCCTCTCGCCTATGCCGACAAGTGCCGCGGCATCAGGCCGAAGCTCGGCATCTACGCCCATATCACGATGCCGGACGATGACCCGGTGCGGATCTGGGGCGGCGTCGGCGACTGCGACCCGGGCACCAATGGTGTCGATCCTGCGGGAGCGATCTATACCGGCCTTGGCGAGTTGCTGAACGTGCCCGCATTCCAGGCCCTCATCAACGGTAAGGCGGAGCGGATCGCGCTCAACATGAGCGGCGTGACGGAGGAAATGGTCTGGCTGTTCGACGAACAGGCCATGAACCTCCGGGATGCGCCGGTCCGGATCGGCATCGGGTCCTTCGATGAGGACTGGCAGCCCATGGACCCGGTCAACTGGTGTTGGATGGGCTTTGCCGATGTCTCGACCATGAGCCGGAAGCGTACGGAGACCGGGTTCCAGCGAACGCTGATCCAGAACATCGGCTCCATCTTCACCGGCCGGTCCCGCGGTCAGCACAGCTATTTCACGGACGCCTCGCAGCAGGCCCTGCACCCAGGGGACAAGTTCTGCGAACGCACGCCGCTCTACAACAGAGGGTATCTCAAGCGATGGCCGCGGACATGATCCCCTTGCCGGAGTGGCTGGAACAGGCGATTTCCGAACCGGCCGGCGTGCCGGAGACGATGTGCGCCCGCTTTGCCGCGGCGTGGTGGGGCAACGTCACCGGGCGGGATCCGCGGCATGCATTCCCGGCGCTCTACAGTCCGGATGCGCTGGCGCTGATGGCCGCGGCCGGCGGGCTGATCGGGATCATCGACCGCCATGCGGCGGCCGGCGGGCTGGTGCTGACGCCGGATCCGGCCGGCGGCGACATTGGCGTGATCGCGGTCCCGGACATCACCGGCGTCGGCCAGCCGACATGCGCGGTGCGGACCGCCTCCGGGCGGTGGATGGTGCGGACCGATCATGGCCTTGCCGCGCTCCGGCGGCCGGTGCTGGCGGCGTGGCGGATCGGGTGAGCGCGCAGAGTCCCGCGCACGATTGTCGCGGGCGGGATCTGCGCGGATGCGTCAGATCAGCGACGCCAGGCCGGGCTGACACCGCCCGCATAACGTGCGAGCCTCCCGGGGAAACTCGGGAGGCGAAGAATGGACGGCACACATATTTCCGGATTGATCATTACCGCCCTGATCTTGTTCATCGGCGCGGCTCTCTATTTTGGTATCGCAAAAGAGCATAAGGCCGAACAGCCCGCAATTGACAAAGCCGCACGCGAAAAAAGAGCTTATGCCGAAGCATCTAAAGGAATGCCGGCGACGACTGCATTTACCTTGCCGGGGCAGGAAGTCACGTCCGTTGTCGACATCGTTTCTGCGGAGGCGGCAATCGGCATCAACGTTCTGAAGGATATATCAACCGCATGGCGCGACTTTGCCGGTGGCCGCGGTAAAGCCATTCAGGAGGCGTTCCGCGAAGCACGGGAGATCTGCCTTGCGGAGCTCCGGGAGGAAGCCTACCGGGTCGGTGCCGATGCGATCATCGGGGTGAAGCTGGATTACAACCATATCGCCCGCGGTGGGGGAGGAAGCATGATCTTCCTTGCCGCCACGGGGACGGCGGTGAAGCTGGCACCACAGGCCCGCAGCACATGACCGACAGGCCGCCTTCGGGGCGGCCTTTTCATTCCGGGGTGTCGTCGCCCTGCTTCTGGGATTGAGACTGATCGCTATCGTATCTCCTAAGTGCGCGCTCAAGTTTTAGCATTTTCTCGCTTGAAGACTTATCACGCAATCCGCTTTGTATTCTGTCATCAAGATAATCTATAAGATGCTTTATGTGAGAGAGATTCTCGGCGATACTTTCATCGCTCATCATTAGGCCGCGGTTGAAGCTTTCTTCTAGCCGAGACACGATTTCCGTATTCATCGAGCGGCCATTTCGCTCCGCAGCATCGCGAATGCGATCCCGGAGACCATCTGGCATCCGGATCTGAAACCTATCGGCGATCTGGCTGGGGAACTTCTTGTCATCGCTCATGAGTAAGTGATTGCAAATCGCACCCATAAAATCCATGGGTGCGAGTTGACATCACGCCCAACGGCGCATAGCGTCATGGGTGCAACTCGCACCTATGGAGGCACCATGACCCACGCAGATGGGGTCTGCAAGCTTCAGGTCAGGATCCCGCAGGATCTGAAGAAATGGCTTGAGGATCGCGCGAGATACGAGGCGGCGGCACAGAACACGTTGGTGGTGCAGGCGCTTCGGAGGCTGCAAGAGGCGACCGCGAATGCGTGATCCTCTCGGCCCGAAACGGGAGCGAGGGGGACAGCCGGCAAGCTTCCCTCGCTCCCGCCCCAAAGAAAACGCCGCCCGGCAAGGCGGCGTCGGTGTCAACAACGGAAAGGCGTTTCCGAAATGACTTCCCATCATAACGAACCCCGCCCGGAACCGAAAGCCCTCGCGCTGGCCGTGACCGGCGGCGATGCGACGCTTACCATGTCGTCGCTGGAGATCGCCGAACTCACCGGCAAGGAACACCGGAACGTCATGCGGGACATCCGCAAGATGCTGGATGAGATGGACGAAGGGGGTGTGCTCAAATTTGAGCATACCCACCAAAACCCCCAGAACGGGCAGACCTACCCCATCTTCCGCCTCCCGAAGCGGGAATGTCTGATCCTCGTTTCGGGCTATGACGTGCCCCTGCGGGCGAAGATCATCGACCGGTGGATGGAACTGGAGGGCATCACCGCCTCTCCGGTTCGTCCGATGGACCGGACCGCTGCCGCCCGCGAAGCCCGCCTGTTCAACAGCCACATGGTGCGGATGCTGAAGATGGCCGGCCTCAGTGGCAACGAGGCGCTGCTCGGGGCCAACCAGGCGACCGCGGTCGTGGTCGGCGTGGACATGCTCGGGGCTGCGGGGCTCTCCCGTCTGCGGTCCGAGAATGACGAGGCGAACGTCAACGCCACGACGATCGGCCAGCTTCTCGGCGGAATGCGCCCCCAGGCGGTGAACCTCGCCCTGCTCCGCCATGGCTACCAGACGCAGTTCCGAGACGCCAAGGGCCGGCTTCAGTACGAGCCGACCGAGAAGGGGAAGGAAGCCGGTGGCCGGATGATGGACACCAGCAAGCGGCACCAGAACGGCACGCCGGTGAAGCAGCTCATGTGGACGTCCGGCATCGTCGATCGGCTGCGCGGCGATCTCGCGCAGGAGGCCGCGTGATGGTCGCGCTCTCCCCCATCGCCGGGTCCGTCACCCGCCGGGCTGTCCTCGCCGGGGCTGCGGCATCGGTTGCGGTCCTGCCCGCCCTTGCGCTTCCCGCGTCCGACCCGTGGGTTCTGCTGGGCCGTGAATATCTGGATCTGGACCGGGTGGCTTCGGCCGCTCTGGCCGCCGATCCGGAAGATGAAGCCGACATTGCCGGTGAGGCATGGGCCCGGATGGAAGACATCCGGGACGAACTCGCCACGTCCGAACCCACGACCCGGGCCGGTGCGCTTGCGGGCGCCGCCGTCGTCCGGGCCGAAGCCGACAATGGCGGCTATCTCGGGCCCACCTTCGTCTCCGCCGTCATGGACGCCGTGCTCTTGCATTGCGCCTGACGACTGACCGGCCGGTCACAACGACAACAGAGGGGCGCCCCGGTGGCGCCCCTTTCCATTTGAGAAATCAGCCTAGCGTCACGCTGAGCGCGCAGAGTCCCGCGCAAGATCGCCGCGGCCGAGACTCTGCGCGGATATGGTTCAGCTCGGGCCGAACGCGAACATGACCTGCTCTCCGTCCGGGAAGGCGAGAACGCCGGTCCCAGTCAAGGAGGCGACCTCCGTTCGAGTGATCGTCCCGCGCGCGATACGCCCATCAGAACATGTTGCGGTGATCGTTTGATTGATGCGGGTAAGCCACCCAGAAATATGGGATGTGCAAGTAATTGCCCCATTTGACAGAGTGACGACTGAATCAGCCCAGTTATCTATGACTTCCACTTTTCCGGAATAAATCGTTCCTGATGCGGTTGACCCCGTCGCAGGAACGTGCGCCCCGCATCCTGCGAGCGCGCAAGAAAGAGCAACAAGCACAAAATTATGTCGCGACATTAAGGCGTCCCCCATATACTTCGTATGGAGGCTCGCATAAGCGCGACTATTGCGCAACATGGGTGTGCGAATGCCGCCAGTAATTGCAGCCGCCGTGATGGCAATCATTCCTACGATCGGGGCGCTGACGATCGCCGGAACGACGGTCGCCACGATCATCGGAAACGTCATCTTCGGCGGCCTGATGGTTGGCCTTTCTGTTCTGCTTGCCCCAAAGCAGTCTCTCCCTTCGGCAGCCTCCTTCGACGTCCACAACACCGCCCTTCAGGAAATCCCGAAGCGCATGTCCACCGTCGGCATCGACCGGCAGGGTGGCGCCTATGTCTGCTACGAGGCGCACAATGGCTGGAATGTCGACGTCATCGCGCTTCATGCCGGGCACATCGCTGGCTTCATCGGCTGGTATGTGAATGATCGCCCCGTCGAGCTGGACGAGGACGGATATGTGCAGGCGCTGGCCGATGGCAGCTTCGCCGGAAATAATCTCCGGATCCTGACGCGCCGCGGGCTCGACACCGAGACCGCCTATGACGAGGTGATCGAGAAGCTGCCGGACGGGGTGTGGACGACCGCCCATCGCGGCGATGGCATCGCCTCCTTCGCGGTGCTGGCCGCCCCTGTCGACGTCAACGACATCGCCAAGGTCTATGCCTCGCGCGTGCCCAAGGTCTCTCCGGTCATCAAGGGGCTCGACGACATCCCGGACTGGCGCGACGACAGCGCCGGATGGTCGGACAATCCTGTCCTTGGCCTCGCCTACTACCTGCAGGACACGACCCATGGCGGCCTCGGCCTGACCGGCATCATGGCCTCCACGATGGACATGTGGACGGCTGCTGCCGACAACTGCGACGAGGACGTGGCGCTCAAGGCCGGCGGCACCGAGAAGCGCTATCGCTGCGGCTTCTCCTGGTATCATGAGAGCGCGCCGGCAGATGTGATCGCGTCGTTCATCGCCTCCTTCGACGGTTGGATCATGCCGGCCGGCGATGGCTCCCTTTATATCGAGGGCGGGTTCTGGTCGGAGCCGGATGAAGAAGATATCATCACCGACGACGACATCATCGAATATACCATCGACAGGGGGCGCGCGGACGAGGATCGCGTCACCGAGCTGGTGGCGACCTATACCAGCCCGGACCATGCCTACAAGCCCGTCGATACCCAGCCGATCACGCTGGACGGCTGGGACGGCAAGCGCCGCTCGCAGACGATCGACCTGAAGGCTGTTCCAAGCAACGGGCAGGCCCAGCGCCTCCTGAAGTCCCGGATGGACGAGCTGGGCAGCCAGATGTCCGGCACCTTCCTGATGGAGCTGGTGGGTGCCAAGGCGCTCAAGAAGCGCGACAGGCGCGTGCAGTTCTCCGAGCTTTCGTCGCTCGCCGACATCTATATCAAGGTGACGAACATCGAGTTCGATCTCGTTGCCCAAACGCATACGGTGTCGTGGGTGCAGACCGTCGGACCGGCCCGCTATGCGTGGACCCCGGCGCTGGAAGAGAAGGACGCCCCGCCGGTGCGCGCCTATGTGGGCGACGACGACCTGCCGCAGCCGGTCATCACGTCTGCGCTGGCGGAAGTGATCCGCTCCAGCACCGGCGGTGCCCTCGTCTATCTCGACATCACCATCGAGGACACCGAGCAGCCCGACCTCGTCATCGTCGAGCGCCACCGGGTGACGGACAAGGGCGGCGGCGTGCCGGGCCCGTGGTCGACCGTCGCGGATATGGACGTCGCGACGGCCGGCGGCTTCACGAACTTCCAGACCGGAGGCGTCCTCTCCAACAGCGCCTATGACATCCAGGTGGCGGTGCGCACGGCCGGCGGAACCCGTGGCCCATGGTCGGCGATCGAGACCGGAATTTCGACGGCGGTTTCCGACACGGCGCCGGGATCGCCAGGCCTGTCCGCCAGCGTGGCTTCCGGAACGGTAACCGCGACAATCACCGCGCCGAACAGCGCTACCAGCTACAGCGTCCGCCTGTTCCGCGCCACCTCCGGCGCCGGCTTCGGCGCGTCCTCCCCTGTCGCCCCGGCCAGCCTTGCGGCCGCGAATGTCATCGTCCATGTGGCCGACAGCCCCGGAACTGGTGCGTGGGACTATTACGCCCAGGCCTTTAGCTCCTCCGGCGCCGCTTCCTCTCCGACTGGCCCCGTGACCGTTTCCGTCTGAGGATAATCCATGAGCACTGAAACCCGCGATGCGTTCGACAGCGCATATGTGGACGGGCAGCCTCCGTCCAAGCAGCAGGCCCGCGAGATCGGTACGGTCATCGATGCGCAGTTCGATGAAGTGCGGGCTTCACTGGCATCTGTTGGCGAGGCAGTGCTTGTCGGCGATGCTCGCCTCGCATCCACCCGGTCAATCCTCTATGCCGATCTGGCTCATGATGCCGGAACGATCGGCCTCGTCTATGCCGACACGACGGCAAGCTATAACGGGTACTACCTCAAGAGCGGCGCGAGCGGATCCGGGTCGTGGACAAAGATTACGGCGCTGACCCTTCCGGTGGAAATCATCGACCGGGTGACGGCTCTGGAAGCGATTGCCGCATCCCTTGGCGATCTCGCGGCGCTGGATCAGGTCGATACGGCCCAGATCGTCAACGGGGCTGTCACCACCATCAAGATCGCGGCCGATTCCGTCACCACGTCCAAGATCGTGGACGGGGCCGTTGCGGAAGCAAAGATCGCCGACAGCGCCGTGACCTCGGCCAAGCTCGGGGCGGCCTCCATCACCACGGCCAAGATCGCCGACAAGGCCGTGACCTATGCCAAGCTGCAGGACGTCGCGGCCGGGCGGATCCTCGGCCGGCGGCCCGGGACGGCCGGGCCCGTGCAGGAGATCGCCCCGGCGGATGCCCGGGAGGATCTCGGGGTGCCGAGCACCACCGAAGTGGCCGATGCCATTGCTGGCGCCGTGGCGGATGAGGCCGAGGCCCGCTCGGCGGAGATCGTCGAGGCGGTCGGATACCGCGTCCTGGATGAAGAAGTCCACGATGCGGTGCTGGATGCGAGCGGCCGACCGCTGATCGCGCTGCGGCATGACGG
>JBBSSF010000129.1:0-8438 GCA_038242345.1 Hyphomicrobiales bacterium | reverse complement strand
GGCGGCTCCGGACGGCACGGGAGACTCAAGTGCCGCCAACGCTATCCGCTTTTTCAGCCGGCCGCATCCGGCGTGTCGAGCGCCTCCAGCCCGCTGATCATGCGGGCAAGCAACGCGCGGACCTGAACCTGCTCCTCGGGACCAAGGCCGGCGAGGGCCGCCGCATTCACCGCGTCGGTCGCCGTGCGCACCTCGGCCGCGCGGACTTCGGCCTCCGGGGTGAGCGAGATCAGCACGCCGCGCCGGTCGTCCGGGTTGGGCCGGCGCACGATCAGCCCGTCCCGCTCCATGCGTGTCAGCGTCGCCGCCATGGTCGGCTGCTCGATGGCGGCAAAGTCCACCAGCGCCCGCTGGGTCAGTGCCCGCCCGCCGGAAAGCGCAAAGAACACCGGCAGCTGCCCCGAGGAGACGCCCAGAGGCTTCAGCCGCCGATCGATGGCCCGGGCAAACAGCCGCGCCGCCCAGTTGACGAGATAGCCGGCAGACCGGTCGCGATCGAGGCTCATGGCAGCGCCTTATATAGCTTGCTATGTTCATTCATAGTATGCTATGCACATTCCACCGGCCGGACAAGTGTCTCCGGCGCCGGACGCGGCGCCCCCTTCCTGTCAGCCCCGAACCGGAGCGATCCGATGTCGCGTCCCCTCCTCGCCCGCGCCCATGCGGCGGCGGGAAGCCTGGCCTTTGTCCTGATCCTGAGCTTCTGGACCTCCACGGTCCTCGTCGAGCTTTTCGGCGGCGATCCCGCCATCGCCCGGGTCAAGCTCGTCATTGCCGGCTGCCTCCCGGTTCTGGTGGCAGCGCTCGCGACCACCGGGCTCACCGGCCGGCGTCTCTGCGGACCGGCGCCCCGGGGGCTCGCCGCCCGCAAGCGCACCCGGCTGAAGATCGCCGCCGCCAATGGCGTGCTGATCCTCATCCCGGCCGCCCTCTTCCTCGCATTTCGCGCGGCGGAGGGCCGGTTCGATGCCGGCTTTGCCGTCGTGCAGGCCATCGAGCTCGTCGCCGGGCCGGTCAATCTCGTCCTGCTCGGGCTCAACATGCGCGATGGCATGCGGATGAGCGGGCGGATCCGGAAGGTGGCCGGCGTCTAATTCGGGGGGCGTCTGCCCCCCCGCCCCCCCGATCGGGGAGCACAGCCCCCCGCCCCCTCAGTTTTTCCTCAGAGCGGGCCGCGGCCGTCATAGGTGCCGAGAGGGCCGTAAAGTTCCGGGCGGCGGTCGCGGAACAGGCCCCAGAAGGCACGCTTGCGGGCGATCGCGTCGAGATCGAAGCTGGCCAGCAGCACCGTCTCGCTCTCCCGGTCGGCCTCGGCCACCTTGGCCCCGGTCTCGTCGGCGATGAAGGACGAGCCGTAGAAGGTCATTTCCGTGCCGTTGCCGCCGGCTTCCGTGCCGATGCGGTTGGAGGCGACCAGCGGCATCATGTTGGCCCCCGCATGGCCCTGCATCACCCGCTGCCAGTGGCCGGCGGAATCCATGTCCGGATTGGAGGGTTCCGAGCCGATGGCCGTCGGATAGAGCAGGATCTCGGCGCCGAGCAGCGCCATGGCCCGGGCAGCCTCCGGGAACCACTGGTCCCAGCAGATGCCGACGCCGATCCTCGCCTTGCGCGTCTCCCACACCAGAAATCCCGTATCCCCCGGCGAGAAGTAGAATTTCTCGTAGTAGCCGGGCCCGTCCGGGATGTGGCTCTTGCGATAGCAGCCGAGCACCCGGCCATCGGAATCGATCATCGCCAGCGAATTGAAGAAGGCCTGCCCCGCCTTCTCGAAGAAGGAAAAGGGCAGCACGACATCCAGCTCGGCGGCGAGCGCGGCGAAGCGGGCAAGTGTCGGATTGTGCTCGAAGGGAGCGGCCAGCGGGAAGAAGGCCTCCGAAACGTCCTGACAGAAATAGGGCGTCTCGAACAGCTCCTGGATCAGCACCACATCGGCGCCCTCGGCCGCCGCCCGGCGGATCAGCGCCTCGGCCCGGTCGAGATTGCCGGCCCGGTCCCAGTCACAGGCCATCTGGGTTGCGGCCACGGTGAGGATGCGCATCGGACACCTGGAGCGAGAAGGATTCGGTCGGCCGCAAGTGTGCCCCATCCCGTCCCGACAGGCGACGCGGCAACAGCGCCCGCAGCCCGCAGCCGGCCTCCCGGGAGATCAGCCTCCGGACAGCGCCGACATCCCCGGGCCCCGGGCGGGGCCGGTCAGAAGCGCGGCAGGTCCGGGAAGGGCAGCTGCCCGGCGTGGACGTGCATCGCCCCCATCTCGGCGCAGCGGTGCAGCGTCGGGAACACCTTGCCGGGATTGAACAGCCCCTGCGCATCGAAGGCGCACTTCAGCCGCTCCTGGATGGCGAGATCGAGCTCGGAGAACATCTCCGGCATCAGGTCGCGCTTCTCGATGCCGACGCCATGCTCGCCGGTGAGCACGCCGCCCACCTTCACGCACAGCCGCAGGATCTCCGCCCCCAGCTCCTCGGCCTTCGCCGTCTCGCCGGGCACGTTGGCATCATAGAGGATGAGCGGATGCAGGTTGCCGTCGCCGGCATGGAAGACGTTGCACACCCGGAGGCCGAAGCGCGCCGACAGCGCCTCCATGCCGGTCAGCACCTCCGGCAGGGCCTTGCGCGGAATGGTGCCATCCATGCACAGATAGTCCGGCGAGATGCGGCCGACGGCCGGGAAGGCGGACTTGCGCCCGGCCCAGAAGGCCAGCCGCTCCTCCTCCGAGCGCGACAGGCGGATGTCGGTGGCACCATGCGCCTTCACGATGGCGCTCACCCGGTCGAGAAGCGTGTCCACCTCCACGTCGGGCCCGTCCAGCTCGACGATCATCAGCGCCTCGGCGTCGCGCGGATAGCCCACGCGCACATAGTCCTCGGCGGCGTTGATGGCGGGCCGGTCCATCATCTCCATGCCGGCCGGGATGATGCCGGCGGCGATGATCGCCGCCACTGCCGCCCCGGCGGATTCGGTCGAGGAAAAGGCCACCAGCACCGCCCGCTGGGTCTCCGGCTTCTTCAGAAGCCGCACCGTCACCTCGGTGACGACGCCGAGCAGCCCTTCCGAGCCGATGACGACGGAAAGAAGGTCGAGCCCGGCCGCATCCAGATGCCGCCCGCCCAGGCGCACCACCTGCCCGTCGGGCAGCACCATCTCCACGCCCAGCACATTATGGGTGGTGAGGCCATATTTCAGACAGTGCACCCCGCCCGAATTCTCGGCAACATTGCCGCCGATGGAACAGGCAATCTGCGAGGAGGGATCCGGCGCATAATAATAACCGGCCTGCTCCACGGCCCGGGAAATGCCGAGATTGGTGACGCCCGGCTGCACCACGGCCACACGATCGGCCAGATCAATGTCGAGAATGCGATTGAAACGCATCATGGAGAGGAGTACGCCATCAGCAAGCGGCAGCGCACCGCCGGACAGCGACGTCCCGGCCCCGCGCGGCACGATGCGGATGCCCTCCGCATGGCAGAAGGCGAGAACGCGGCTCACCTGGTCGACGGTTGCCGGCAGCACCACGACCATGGGCATTTGGGTGTAGGCAGTGAGGGCATCGGCCTCATAGACCTTCATCCGCACCGGTTCGGCGATGACGCCATCCGGCACGATGGTCCGGAGCGCGGCCACGATCGCCTCCCGGCGGGCCAGCACCGCCTCATCCGGCCGGGGCATCTGCAATCCGGACATCCTCGCTCCCCTCCCCTGACGGACGCCTCCCTGCGAACCTGAATGCAGGCTGAACGACATGTTTGCGTCCGTTCAGGTTCAGCGCCGTACCTTGTGCTTGAATCTCGGGAACCAGTCGCCCGGTTCCGGCATTCACTGTGCCGGAAGTCCGAAGCGATGGGTAGCTGGAACAGGGCATGAGCAGTCTGACCGACCTGGAAATCTTCGCCCGTGTCGTGACCGCCGGCAGCATGTCGGCTGCCGGCCGGGAGATGGGGCTGTCGCCCGCGGTCGTCTCCAAGCGCTTGAGAAAGCTTGAAGATCGCCTCGGCACGCGCCTGTTGCAAAGAACCACCCGTCAGATTGCCCTGACGGAGGCGGGACAGGGCTTCTATGACCGCGTCGTGGCGATCCTTGCCTCCATCGACGAGGCCGAGGCGTTCGTCACCCGCCGGTCTGCGGTCGCCCGCGGCACCCTGCGCGTCTCGGCGCCCACTTCCTTCGGCCGCCTGCATGTTGCGCCCTTCCTCGGCCAGTTCATCGAGAAGCACAGCGACCTTCAGGTTCAGCTCATCCTGTCGGACGAGTTCGTGGACATTGTCGGCGAGGGCTTCGACCTTGCCATCCGCATTGCCGAACTCACGGATTCGAGCCTCGTCGCCCGCCGGCTGGCCCCGGCCCACCGGGTGCTGTGCGCCGCGCCGCGCTATCTGGAGGCCCACGGCACGCCGCGCACCATCGCCGATCTCGACAGCCATGTGTGCCTTGCCGCCCAGCATCAGGACCCGTGGCGGCTGGATGGCCCGGACGGACCGATCACGGTGCGCGCCTCCGGCCCGGTGAAGACCAACTCCTCCGAGGTGGTGACCGGCGCCGTGCTGGCCGGCCTCGGCATCGCGCTGCGCTCCACCTGGGATGTGGGGCCGGATCTGGCCGCCGGCCGGCTGCAGGTGGTGCTGCCGGACCATCGCGGCTCGCGCCATGTGGCGGTCTATGCGGTCTATCCGAGCCGCCGCTTCCTGCCGGCCAAGGTGCGGGTGTTCATCGACTATTTCGCCTCCCTCTATGGCAACGCCCCCTATTGGGACGATGGCCTCGAAGACGTCCTGCACCTGCGCCGCCCCGAGGCGCTGGCGGGCTGAGGCAGCCGGCCGGAACGCCATGGATGCGTTCCGGGCCGGTTCGCGCAAAAGCCGCATTCCCCCGCCGCTGCCCGTCGTGGAACATGCGCCTTCCGGACGGTGCAGGGCTGATGATGATGGGATGCTGGGCGCGGATGATCCTGACCGCAACGCTGGTCGCAGGCGGTTGCGCCGGCCCGGCCCTGTCCGCTCCCGTGTCCGACGGGGCGCCCGCTCCGCTTCGCCGCGCCTCCCCTGCCCCGCCCCCTGCCCTTCTGCGGCTGGCGGCCTCCTCTGTCGACCGGCAGGCGCTGGAGGCGGCGCGATCCGCCTTCCGGGCGCTGCCGAAGCGCGAGCGTTTCGATCTCCAGCTGCTGCTGGCCGTGCTCGGCTACTGGTCTGCCGTCGCCAATGACAGCTTCGGGCCGAAGCTGATGGCGGCGATTGCCGCCTTCCAGCGCGATCTGGGCACCGAGCCGACCGGCCGGATGGACGCCGGCACCCTGGCCGCCCTGCACGCCGCCGCCTCGCCGCTGCTGCGTCTGTGGGACCTGCGCTCCGTGAGCCATCCCTTTGCCGACGCCACCCTGTGGATCCCGGCCGGGCTGGATCTCACCCGGACCACCGAGGACACCGGCTACACCTTCCGCAGCGGCGACGGCGCCCTGCAGATCACCTTCGATGCCTTCCCCGGTCTGTCGCCGGAACCGGTCTACCGGGCCCTGCTCGATGAATTCCCGCCCTCGACCGTCCTCTACAGTGTCGTGGACAGGGACTTCTTCGCCTTCTCCATCTCGATGGGCGACACCAGCCGCTATCTCCGCTTCCAGAGGGTGACGGGCGGCCTCGTCGGCTTCGGCCTGATCTGGACCAGCGATGCCCTCTTTCGCGGCGAGCGCCTGTCGGTGGTGATGTCGGACCTGTTCCGCGCCTCGGTCGCCCTGAAGCAGCCGCGCCGCCCGCCCGAGCCCGTCGTCACCGCCGCCGACGCGCCCCCGGCGGTAGCCGGCCCGTCGTCTTCCCCGTCCGCGGGCGTCGCCCCGCCTTCCGCCGCGCCGGCCCCGGGCAATGCGCCGGCGACCAGCAGCACGGGCACGGGCTTCTATGTCGCCCCCGGTCTGGTGCTGACCAACGCCCATGTGGTGGAGGGCTGCACGGCGGTGACCACGGCGCTGGCCGGCACCCCGGGCGCGGCACAGGTGCTGGCGCGCGACACCGGGGCCGACCTCGCCCTGGTGCAGACCACGGCGCCCGGGCCCGAGCCGGCGCGGCTGCGCATCGGCGTGCGGCTCGGCGAGGATGTCGCCGCCTTCGGCTTCCCCCTGAGCACCCTGCTGGCGAGTTCCGGCAACTTCACCCGCGGCACCGTCACCGCCACGGCAGGCCTGCATGACGACAACCGCCGCCTTCAGGTTTCCGCGCCGGTTCAGCCGGGCAACAGCGGCGGCCCGCTTCTGGACGAGAGCGGCGCCGTGGTCGGCATCGTCGTGGCCAAGCTCAACGCCCTCAAGATGGCGCAGACCTATGATGACGTGCCGCAGAACATCAATTTCGCCATCAAGGCGTCGGTGGCGGCGCGCTTTCTGGAGGAGGCCGGCGTGCCCTATCTGGCGGCCGGCCCCGGCACGCCGCTGCGGCCGGCCGATCTGGCCGCGCTCGCCCAGTCCTTCACCGTCGCCATCCGCTGCCCGCCCTGAGCCGGGAGGCAGCCGGGGGCTCCCCCGTTGCCGGGACGCCACACCTCAACATTTGCGCGCACAACCATTGATCTGCACGTGACGCCAGAGGATACTTCCCGCACGGTCTCCGGCGCAGGGTGAAAGGCCGGGACCGGACCGCCCGCCCCCCGTCGCCCCGGAGCCGCCCCATGTCGTCAAATCCGCAGGCCGTGCTTCTGGCTGCCATCGGCCAGAGGCTGCTTTCGGCGCCGCCGCCGCTCGCCCCCTTTGCCCCGAATGCCGCGGCCCTGCGCGAGACCTTCTTTCACCGCAACATCTTCCTCGACGCCGTCTATTATGACATCGGCTCGCTCACGACCGAAGAGGCGCGTTTCCTGGCGCATACCGCGATCGCGGAGGGGGATTTCCTCGTCGTCCCGCCATCCGGGCAGGGCCGCATCAGCCACTACAAGAGCATCGACGAACTGGTCCAGCTCAACAGCACCGTCCGCTCGGTCATCGTGACCGGGGTCGGAAGCTCGGCCCTCGGGGCCGGCGCCTTCGCCCGCAATGTGGCCGACGGTCTGGACGAGCCGGTGGTGGCCGTGGTCTCGGGCGATGGCGTCCGGGATGCCGGAGAGGAAGCAAGCGGTGGCTGGTGGTGGTTCGGCACCCTCAACCGGATGCGCCACACGACGGAGCTTCTGGAACAGGGCATCCCGTCGACCGTGACCTCCCGGGCGCGCGCGGGGGTGTCCACCCTTGGGAACATGCTTCAGGCCATCAGCCCGGATACCCGCGCGGTGCTCGGGCTCCTGCTCGACGAGCGCCTGTCCATCCACCTGCTGGCGGGGCATTCGAAGGGCAATCTCGTGATTTCGGAAGCCCTTTACGGGCTCGGGGAAATCGCCCCGCGGCGCCTCGCGCAGGTGGGAGACGCCGCCACGGTGGTGACCGTGAGCGCCCGCATCAAGATGCCGGATGCCTGCACCTCGGTCGTCGACATCATCGGCCAGATCGACGTCCTCGGAACCACGAACTCCGATCCGCTGATCCCGCCGGACACCATCATTCCCTGGGCCACCCACACCACCAACCGGATGTTTCCGACCCATATCGACGTGCCGGCCGAATTCCGCGCCCTGCAGTCGCATCTGGGACGGGCAGCGGCGGCCCGGGATCAGACCGAGGGCTCCTGAAAGGAGCCCCGGCGGTCCGATGCGGACTTCTCATGCCATTGGGCCATATGAGAATCTGCTGCCCTTCAGGCGCACGCGGCGGTGAGCCCTGCGTGCGCCGGGGATCAGAGCCGGTAGAGGATCTGGTCGTTCCAGTAGCGGTCGAGGCGCTGGAGGAACATGTTCAGACGGTTGAACTCGTCCTCGCCGAGGCCGCCGATCTCGGTGATCGTGCGCACCTGACGGTCGAACAGGCGGCCCACCACATCGGCCACCTCGCGCCCCTTGGGCGACAGGCTGATGCGCACGGCGCGCTTGTCGTCGGCCGAGCGCTGGTGGTTCACATGGCCGGAATCGACCAGCTTCTTCAGGTTGTAGGAAACGTTGGAGCCCTGATAGTAGCCGCGCGACTTCAGCTCGCCCGCAGTCAGCTCGTCACCGCCGATGTTGAACAGCAGCACGGCCTGCACCGCATTGACGTCACAGCGCCCCTGACGGTCGAATTCATCCTTGACCACATCGAGGAAGCGCCGGTGGACGCGCTCCACCAGACGCACGGCTTCCAGATAGAGTGTCTTTACGGTCTGCTCGTCCCGGACGGGAGCGCTCGCCGAAACAGACTTGGTAACGGCATTCATGTCTCGGACCTCGTTCTCGACGGCCGATGCCTCCGGTTCTTGAAAGCCGGATGGCCCATGAACAAAACCTGCACGACGGGCGCTAAAATGCGACTCAAATCTTAACGGAGAGCGTCCGATTCCCCCGATCCCGCGCAATCACGATAAACGAGACGTTAACGGGGGCATCTATTC
>JBBSSF010000128.1:0-8451 GCA_038242345.1 Hyphomicrobiales bacterium | reverse complement strand
TATGGTCTGGGCGGCGTGGCGCAGGGGCCGGAAACGGGCCGGCTGCGCGCGAGCCGGATGGAGCATACCAAAGATCCTTGAAAAGGACTCTTTGGTAGTCCGATGCGGATTTCTCATGCCATTGGCGCATATGAGAAATCCGCTGTCCTTCAGGCGCTAAGGTGCGGTCAGCACGTCGTGCGCCTGGTATCAGGGCGCGTAGGCCGCCGGATCGACGGTTGTCGGCCGGCCGGCGAGCGCCAGGGTGCTGATGGCCGGCGCCGACTCGGCGATCACCGCGCCCCGGCGGATGACCGCCAGACGGGTGGCCCGCAGCCGGATGGCTTCCACCGGATCGCGGGCCTGCAGCAGCACCAGATCGGCATTGGCCCCGACCTGGAGGCCGTAGCCCTCCAGCCCCATGATCTTCGCCGGGTTGGTCGTCACCGCATCGAGGCAGAAGGCCATGGCCGGGCGGCTGGTGAGCTGGCCGACATGCAGTGCCATGTGCGCGACTTCCAGCATGTCGCCGGAGCCCAGCGAGTACCACGGATCCATCACGCAGTCATGGCCGAAGGCGACGGTGACGCCGCCGGCGGAGAGCTCCGCCACCCGGGTCATGCCGCGCCGCTTCGGATAGGTGTCGTGGCGGCCCTGCAGGGTGATGTTGATGAGCGGATTGGCGATCGCCGCGACTTCTGCCTCGCAGATCAGCGGAATGAGCTTGGAGACATAATAATTGTCCATGGAATGCATGGACGTCAGGTGCGAGCCGGCGACGCGACCTTTCAGGCCGAAGCGCACGGTCTCGGCGGCCAGCGTCTCGATATGGCGCGACAGCGGATCGTCGCTCTCGTCGCAGTGCATGTCGACCCGAAGGCCGCGCTCGGCGGCGATGCGGCAGAGTGCGGCGACCGACGCCGCGCCATCGGCCATGGTCCGCTCGAAATGCGGGATGCCGCCGACGACATCGACGCCCATGTCCAGAGCGCGCACCAGGTTGGCCGCGGCGGTGGCCGAGCGCAGGAAGCCATCCTGCGGGAAGGCGACGAGCTGGAGATCGAGATAGGGCGCGACGCGCTTCTTCACTTCCAGCAGGGCCTCGACGGCGAGAAGCCGGTCATCGCACACGTCCACATGGCTGCGGATGGCCAGAAGCCCGCGGCTGACGGCGAGGTCGCAATAGGCGAGCGCCCGCTCGATCACCGCGTCCTGGGTCAGATGCGGCTTCAGTTCCCCCCACAGCGCGATCCCTTCCAGCAACGTGCCCGACTGGTTGAGCCGCGGCTTGCCGAGGGAAAGCGTCGAATCCATGTGGAAATGGATGTCGACGAAGGGCGGGATGACGAGATTGCCGGCGGCCTCGATCACCCGGGTGCCCGCGGGCAGGGAGGCCCGGTCGAGCTTCGGGCCGAGGCCGGCGATGCGGCCGTCGACGCAGAGGATGTCGATGTCCGCGCGCCCGTCGGGCAGGCGGGCACCGGTCAGGAGAAGGGCGGGGGGACGCGCCATCGGATGGAACCTTTCACGGGAAGGCGGGCGGGATCAGCGGGCGGCGCGGAAGAAGGGTGTGCGCGCGCCGACCTGATCCACGCACCAGGCATAGAAGCTGCCCGGACGCGGGGTTTCCGGCGCGCCCGGCGGCACCTGGGAGTGGAGGAAGTGGGTCGTGAAGCCGCGTGCCAGATCCACCGTCTGCTCCGGCCCGAAGAGCCCGCGGCCTTCGGCGGCAAACAGCTCCTCATAGGAGGGGCCGCGCTGGTCCCACAGGCCGAATTCCTCGATGCCGCGGGCCAGGGCGGTGGGCCCGACGATGCCCCAGGGCAGATAGGACAGGCCGAAATCCGGCGTCACCAGCGCCTTCAGGCGGAATTTCATCTGCCGGCGCAGGGACAGGTAGCGATAGGTGCGGCGGTAGTCGTCAAAATTGGCCAGCAGCGTTGCGAGCAGCGGGCTGTCGGCGGGAATGCGCAGGATCGCCGGCGTCGCCTCCAGCCGGCCATCGGCCAGCCGGCGGGCGGGCAGCAGATAGGGGCCGGCATAATCCAGCGGCCGGATGGCGAAGATATCGCAGTCGGCCCAGATGCCATCGAAGTGCTTCTGGATCAGATAGCGATATTTGTCGGAAAACAGCGCCGGGCTGCCGGTGCGCCGGTGGATGAGGGTGACGCCCTCCGGCGCCAGGGTGCGGGCGTCGATGCGCTCCACGCCGGCCGGCAGCTCATAGGGCTCGTAGCTGTGCAGATAGACCCTGTGGCCGCGATCGGCGAAGGAGGCGAGGCAGATCTGTTCCAGCGGTCCGAGGGCGGGGCCGGTCCAGAAGCTGTGAATGTCGGGAAGTCCCATCGGGATGCTCAACTGATACCAGGTGCACGACGTGCTGACCGCACCTTAGCGCCTGAAGAAGAGCGGATTTCTCATCTGTTCCAATAGCATGAGAAATCCGCATCGGACTACCGGAGGATCCGTTTCGCGGACCTCCGGTCTGATGCCGGCGCCACCGGATGCGGGCGCATCCCGGTGCCGAAAGAGAGGGCGGAGGCCGCCGTCGCGGCGGGCGGCTTCCGGGCTGCCGGAGGCTAGAGCATTTTCAGGCGCCGTGGATACCGGGTCGCGCGAAGAAAATGCGGCCGTCCGGAAAGGCACTCAGCGCTGTCCTTTCACGAAGGGCACCAGCAGGGCGCGCGGATAGTCGGCCTTGCGGGCGACCAGCACCAGCGCCGCAATCGAGAACAGATAGGGCAGCATCAGGAACACCTGACCGGGCACCGCCCCGCCAAGGCTGGTCTGGAGGCGGACCTGAAAGGCATCGAAGGCGCCATAGAGGAGAGCACCGAAGAGGGCCTTGCCCGGTCGCCACGAGGCAAACACGGTCAGCGCGATGCAGATCCAGCCGCGGCCGTTGACCATGCCGAAGAAGAAGGCATCGAAGGCCGACATGGTGAGGAAGGCTCCGCCCAGCGCCATCAGCGCCGAGCCGGCCATCACCGTGCCGATGCGGATGAGGTGGACATCCAGCCCCTGGGCTTCCACCGCCTGCGGGGTGTCGCCGACGGCGCGGATGGCGAGGCCCAGCGGCGTGCGATAGAGCACCCAGCCGACGATGGCGACGAGGGCGAAGGCCAGCCAGGTGAGGGCCGTCTGCTGGAACAGCACCGGGCCGAAGAAGGGCAGATCCGACAGCCCGGGGATCGCCAGCGGCTGGAAGGGCACGATGCGCGGCGGGCTCGTCACCTGGGGCAGCGCATTGCGGTAGATGAAATAGGCGAGACTTGAGGCAAGCAGCGTGACGCCGATGCCGGTGACATGCTGGGACAGCCCCAGCGGCACCGTCAGCACCGCGTGCAGCAGGCCGAACAGGGCGCCCACCGCCATGGCCACCAGCACGCCGGTCCAGAGATCCCCGCCCAGATGCACCGTCATCCAGCCGGCCATGGCGCCGGCGGTGAAGATGCCCTCGATGCCGAGATTGAGCACGCCCGAGCGCTCGCACAGAAGCGCCCCGAGCACGCCGAAGATGAGCGGCGTGGCGATGCGGATGGCGGCCGCCCAGAAATTCGCCGAGAGCAGGATGTCGATCACGTCCATCGGTCAGCTCCGGGCGGGGTCTGGGCGGGTGAAGCGGATGCGGTAGGTGGTGACGAGGCCGCCCACCAGCACGCACAGCAGCGAGGTCGCCACGATGAGATCGGCGATGTAGCTGGAAATGCCGACGCCGCGGCTCATTGAGTCGGCGCCGACGAAGACCGCGGCGACGAAGATGGCCGCCACCACCACGCCGAGGGGATTGAGGCCGGCGAGCATCGCCACCACGATGCCGGAATAGCCGAAGCCCGGCGACAGGTCCGAGGTCAGATAGCCCTTGAGGCCGGCCACTTCCGACACGCCGGCGAGCCCCGCCAGCGCCCCCGACAGGAGGCCGACCTTGATGAAGGTGGCGGTGACGCCGATGCCGGCAAAGCGGGCGGCCGACGCATTCTCGCCGACCGCGCGCACCTGGAAGCCGAACACCGAGCGCGCCATGACGAGGGCGATGCCGACGGCGACCACCAGCGCGATGACGAGGCCGGTGTGCACCCGCATGCGCGGCATCAGCTTCGGCAGCACCGCCTGATCGAGGATCGGCGCCGACTGCGGCCAGCCCATGCCGTAGGGGTCCTTCAGTGGCCCTTCCAGCATCATCTGCACGACCAGCAGCACGACGAAATTGAGGAGCAGGGTCGTCACCACCTCGTCTGCGCCAAAGCGCGTCTTGAGGAGGGTCGGCACCAGCATCAGCACCGCGCCGGCGATCATGCCGGCCGCCATCACGATCGGGATCAGGGCCGGGCCCGGCAGGTCGAGGAGGCCCGAGCCGACGGCGACGGCCGCCAGCGCGCCGGCATAGAGCTGGCCCTCGCCGCCGATATTCCAGAGCTTGGCGCGGAAGGCGACGGCGGCGGCGAGCCCCGTCAGGATGAGGGGCGTCGCCCGGGCGAGGGTCTCCGAAGTCGCGAACAGCGAGCCGAAGGCCCCCTCCGCCATCAGCGCGAAGGCCTTGCCCACGGGCGCACCGGCCAGCGCGATCGGGATCGCCGCCAGCACCAGGGCGGCGATGCCGGCGCCAATGCGGGCGGCCAGCGCCAGACCGGGGGCGGGCGTGGGGCGGGGTTCCAGCCGCAGGCCGATCATGCCGGGGTCCTTTCGGTCTGGCCGGCCATCTTCAGGCCGAGGGTCTTGAGGTCGACCTCTTCCGTGCGCTCGGCCGGGGTCACCCGGCCGGCCTGGATGACGGCGATGCGGTCGGAGAGGCGGAAGAGCTCGTCGAGGTCTTCGGAGATGAGCAGCACGGCCGCCCCTTCGGCGCGTGCGGCCAGCAGCCGGCGGTGGACATCGCCGGTGGCGCCGATATCGAGACCGCGGGTCGGCTGGGCGGCAATCAGGAGCCGCGGCTTGCGATCGAGCACCCGGGCGAGGATCAGCTTCTGCATGTTGCCGCCGGACAGCAGCCGGGCCGGCGAATCCGGCCCGGGGCCGCGCACGTCATGGGCGGCAAGCGCGGCTGCCGCGCGCTTCTCGATGGCGCGCCGGCGCAGGAAGCCGAAGCGGCGATAGTCCGGGCTGTCGAGATCTTCCAGAATGAGGTTCTCGCCCAGCGTCATGGCGCCGACGACGCCATCGCGGTGGCGGTCCTCCGGCACCCGGCCGACGCCGAGCTGGACGAAGCGGCCGGGGGAGAAGCGGGTGACATCCGTCCCGTCGAGCCGCACCCGGCCCGAGGACGGCCGCACGAGGCCGGAGAGGAGGGCGGCCAGCACCGTCTGTCCATTGCCGGAGACGCCGGCAAGGCCGAGGATCTCGCCGGCGCGGATGGCGAGGGACACGTCGGTCAGGGTCGAGCGCCGGTCGGCACCGGCCACCGACACGTGCTGCAGCTCCAGCATCAGCTCGCCGGGGGTGCCGACGCTGCGGCGGGCGGGCACCACCTCGCGGCCGACCATCAGGGCGGCGAGCTTCTCGCGGTCGCACTCGGCGGTCGGCAGGTCCGCCACCTTGGCGCCGGCCCGGAGCACCGCCACCCGGTCGGAAACGGCGGCCACTTCCGCCAGCTTGTGGGAAATCAGGATCACCGACAGGCCATCGGCGGTCAGCCGGCGCACGACGGCAAACAGGCCCTCCGCCTCCTGGGGCGTCAGCACGGCGGTCGGCTCGTCGAGGACGAGGATGCGGGCGTCGCGATAGAGCGCCTTCAGGATCTCCACCCGCTGGCGCTCGCCGACGCCGAGATTGGCCACCGGCACATCCAGATCCACCGTCAGCCCGGAGCGGGCGACGAGGGCGGAGAGCCTGGCGCGCGCCGGCCCGTCCTTGCTCACGGGCGCCCACAGGGACTGGGTGCCAAGCACGATATTCTCGAAGCCGGTGAGATTGCCGGCGAGCGCGAAATGCTGGTGCACCATGCCGATGCCGGCTGCAAGCGCCGCCCCGGGCGACCCCGCAGGCAGGGGGGCGAGGGTGCCATCGGCCCCGGCCACCTGAACGCTGCCCGCATCGGCAACATAATGGCCGAACAGGATGTTCATGAGGGTGGTCTTGCCGGCGCCGTTTTCGCCGAGCAGCGCCAGCACCTCGCCGCGCCTGAGCGTCAGGTCGATGGCGCGGTTGGCGACGAAGGCGCCGAACCGCTTGGTGATGCCGGTGAGCGACAGGACGACGGGACCGATCCGGTCCGCCGGGGCAACGGGGGGCATGGCGTCTCCGGCGTGAGCATCTTCAGGCGACGCGGATGGCGGTCGGCGTGACGAAAATGCGTTTTGGGGGCGGGGTGTGCCGGGCGAAACGGATCCGGCGATCCCGTTGCCGGGACCGCCGGAGGAAGAGGCGGCAGGGGCAGGGCCCCTTTGGGATCAGAGCGTCGACTTCGGCTCGGTGTCATCCACCTTCACGGTGAAGGTGCCGGCCTTGATGGCCTCGAACTTCTCGCTGGCCGCCTTCACCACCTCGGGCGGCACCACGGTCTCGTCGACGACGAAGGAGCCGCCATTGTGCTTCACGAAGGAATAGACGCCCATGTCGGAGGCCTTGAAGCTGCCATCAGCCACGGCGGCGACGGCGGCATCCACCGTCGGCTCCATGTGCCACAGCGCCGACGCGATGACGGTGCCCGGATAGTCCTTGGAGGTGTCGATGACGTTGCCGATGGCGTAGACCTTGCGCTCCTTGGCAGCATCGGACACGCCGAAACGCTCGGCGTAGAGCACATCGGCGCCCTTGTCGATCATGGCGAACGCCGCTTCCTTGGCCTTCGGCGGATCATACCAGGAGTTGATGAAGGAAACCATGAACTTGACGTCCGGATTCACCGACTTGGCGCCTTCCATGAAGGCGTTCATCAGCCGGTTGACTTCCGGAATGGCATAGCCGCCGACCATGCCGATGATGTTCGACTTGGTCATCTTGCCGGCGACCATGCCGGTGATGAAGCTCGGCTCCTGGATGAAGTTGTCGAACACCGAGAGGTTCGGTCCGGCCGCGGGCAGGGACGAACCCATGACGAAGGCGACCTTGGGATATTCCGCCGCCACCTTGCGGGCGGCGCGCTCGACGCCGAAGATCTCGCCGAAGATGATGTCGTTGCCCTTCTCGGCATAGTCGCGCATCACGCGCTCATAGTCGGTGTTGGCGACATTCTCGGAATAGACATAGACGATGTCGCCGCGGGCTTCCGCCGCCTTCAGGGCCTTGTGGATGCGGCTGACCCACTGCTGCTCGATCGGCACCGTGTAAATGGCGGCGACCTTCAGCGGCTTCTTGGCGCCGGCGGCCAGCGCGCCCTTGGGCAGGGCGGCGAGCACGGCCGTGCCGGCGGCCAGCATCAGAAGGGTCCGGCGCGACAGGCCGGTTGCACACTCGAACGTCATCGTCTGCCTCCGCTCCCGGCCGCCGCGGGACGGTTCCGGGTGTCTTCAGGGAACTTGCGCCGGACACGGCACGGGAAAAAAGCTGATCTGGCAACGATCATGCCTTGATTCCGCACGGGGCGGGGGGCTCGCATTATGTCGCGGGGGGCGGAAGAGGGATGGCCGGCTGCCGTGGGCCGGGCCGGTCGCCCGGATCAGAGACCGAGATGGCCGGCCATGAAGTGGAGGCCCGTCTTCAGCGCCAGGAAGGCCCCGCCGGCGACGGCGGCCACGACGACGACGCTGGCGGCCGAGGACACCCAGCCGACGAGGGCGGCGAGCCCGTCCTTCTGCAGGAGGGCGAGAGCGAACAGGCAGATGGAGAAGGCCGGCAGCCAGTTTCCGAACGGGATCGGCAGGAACAGGATGACCGACAGGATCAGGCACATGAGGCCGATCAGCCGTTCGCCGAAGGCGGTCATGAAGATCGGCAGGCGCGGCGCCAGCAGACGCTCGGTGCGCCGGAGTGTCGGGGTGATGCGTTCGACGATGTGGCAGAATTCCGGGCGGCCGAAGCCGCGGCTGCGGATGAGGGTGGGCAGCCACAGTGCCCGCCGGCCGGTGGCGAGCTGACCGGCGATCAGGATCAGCGGAATGCCGAGGATGGCCGAGGCATTCACCGGCATCGGGATGAGGTTCGGCACCGCGAAGATGAGGAGCAGGGCGCCGAAGGCGCGATCGCCGAACAGGTCCACCAGATCGGCGATGCGGATGGTAGGCAGCGGACGGCGCAGATAGTCGCGCAGCACCGAGGAAAGCCGTCGCCGCCGTCGCACCAGTCCGTTGCGCGGGGAGGAGGCGGCCTTCAGGGCAGCTGTGGACATCATTCCCATCCCGGGGCCCGAAGGTCCGCCGTTGTCGGTTCCGTTGTTGTCAGGCCTCAATCTGGCACCGCGGTGCGGCAGGAGCAAGGCTGTCCGGACGGAGGAGGGGAATGGCAGAAGGACAGGGTGCCGGCCGGTTCGGGCAGGGTCGGCCAGCCTGTTGAGGACAAAGGACGCTGACGGAGCTCCGGCTGCCGCCGGCGCGGGTC
>JBBSSF010000127.1:0-8460 GCA_038242345.1 Hyphomicrobiales bacterium | reverse complement strand
GTCGGGTGCCCTCCGGGGATCAGGCATCTCCCGTGTCGGCCAGAACCGGGAGCGCCGATCAGAACAGGTTCACCGGAACCTTCAGATAGACGACGCCATTGTCCTCGGCCGGCGGCATCTCGCCGGCGCGCATGTTCACCTGGACCGACGGCAGGATCAGCCGCGGCATCTTCAGCGTCGCGTCGCGGCTCGTGCGCATGAGCACGAACTCTTCCTCGCTCACGCCATCATGGACATGGATATTCTTCGCCCGCTCCTCGGTGACCGTGGTTTCCCAGCGATAGTCGGTGCGGCCCGGGGCCTTGTAGTCATGGCAGAGGAACAGCCGCGTCTCGCCCGGCAGCGACAGCACGCGCCGGATGGAGCGGTAGAGCACCCGGGCGTCGCCGCCGGGGAAGTCGGCCCGGGCGGTGCCATAGTCCGGCATGAACATGGTGTCGCCGACGAAGGCGGCATCGCCGATATGGTAGGTCATGCAGGCCGGGGTGTGGCCGGGGGTGTGCAGGGCCTCGCCCGCCAGACCGCCGATGGTGAAGGACTCGCCATCGCGGAAGAGATGGTCGAACTGGCTGCCATCCCGGGCAAACTCGGTGCCGGCATTGAAGATCTTGCCGAAGGTCGCCTGCACCACGGTGATGTTGAAGCCGATGCCCAGCTTGCCGCCGAGCTTCTCCTTCAGATAGGGCGCGGCCGAGAGATGATCGGCGTGGACATGGGTCTCCAGGATCCATTCCACCGTCAGACCCGCATCCTGCACGAAGGCAATGATCGCATCGGCGGAATCGGTCGCGGTGTGGCCGGCAGCCGGATCATAGTCGAGCACGGAGTCGACGATCGCGCAGGCAGTCGAGCCCGGATCCTTGACGACATAGCTCACCGTGTTGGTGGGCTCGTCGAAGAAGGCCGTCACCACGGGCGCACCCGTCATCGTTGCGGTCATGGCAAATCCCTCGGAATTGGTTCCCGGCAGACCGGAGATGGTCAGCCGACGGTCACGATCTCGACGCCGGCCTCGATGGCGCGGCCCACCGGGCAGCGCTCGGCGATCGACAGGAGCGACGCGCGCTGCGCGTCGGTGAGCGGACCGTCGAGGACGATCCGCCGCTCGAACGCATTGCCCGGCTTGCCGTCAGCGGTCGGCGGGCCCTGGCGCAGATGCTTCACGGTGCACGAGACATCGGTCAGCGGCAGGCCCTTGCGGGCGGCATACATGCGCAGCGTCATCACCGTGCAGGCGCCAAGCCCCGCCATCAGCAGCTCGAACGGATCCGGGCCGGTATCATGGCCACCCTGCCCGCCGGGCTCGTCGGCCCCGAACACATGATGGCCGATGGTGACGACCTGCCCGAAGGGGCCATTCCCGCTCTCGCGGACAGAAACGATGTTGCGGCTGTCGACGACGGACATGTGCTCCCCGGCCCTCCGGTCTGATACCAAAGACCCTCGAAGAGGACTCTTTGCTATTCCGATGCAGATTTCCCATGTCCCTGGGGCATATGGGAAATCTGCTGATCTTCAGGCGCACGGTGCGGTCAGCACTTCGTGCGGCTGGTATGAGGTCTCCCGGCCCCCGGCAGAGCGCCCGCCCTCAGGGCGCGCGTTTCCGGAAGTCCGGCCTTATAGTCCGCTAGATATTCATTTCTTCAAAAGTTCGCAAGTATGCACTGGTCCCGATCCCCGCCGGAAAGCCGCCGCGGGCACAAAAAAATCCGGGGGGCCGCGAGGCCCCCCGGATGACGGGATCCGGATCGATCCGTGCGGTCGGCTATCAGGCGGCGACGGCCTTCGCCTTGGCCTCGCGCCGGCGCTCGGTCAGCACGAACTCGGTGTAGCCGTTCGCCTGCTCCCGCCCCTTGAAGACGAGATCGCAGGCGGCCTTGTAGGCGACGCCATCATAGGCCGGCGCCATCGGCTGATAGAGCGGATCACCGGCATTCTGCTCGTCGACGACGACGGCCATGCGCTCGAAGGTCTTCGTCACCAGCTCCTCGGTCACGATGCCGTGGCGCAGCCAGTTGGCGACATGCTGGGAGGAGATGCGCAGGGTCGCCCGGTCCTCCATCAGGCCGATGTCGTGGATGTCCGGCACCTTGGAGCAGCCGACGCCCTGGTCGATCCAGCGCACCACATAGCCGAGGATGCCCTGGATGTTGTTGTCGAGCTCCTGCTGGATCTCTTCCGGGTTCCAGTTGACGCGGTCCGCCACCGGCACGGTGAGCAGCGCCGACCGGGAGGCCCGCGGCCGGCTGCGCAGCTCGGCCTGACGCCTGGCCACATCCACCATGTGATAGTGGAGCGCATGCAGCGTCGCCGCCGTCGGCGACGGCACCCAGGCCGTGGTGGCGCCCGACATCGGATGGCCGATCTTGGCCTTCAGCATGTCGGCCATGCGGTCCGGCATCGCCCACATGCCCTTGCCGATCTGGCCATGGCCATCGAGACCGGCCGCCAGACCGACATCGACATTGTTGTCCTCATAGGCGCCGATCCAGGGCTGGTTCTTCATCTCGCCCTTGCGGACCATGGGGCCGGCTTCCATGGCGGTGTGGATCTCGTCGCCGGTGCGATCCAGAAAGCCGGTGTTGATGAACACCACCCGTTCACGCGCCGCCGCCAGACAGGCCGGCAGGTTGGCGCTGGTGCGGCGCTCCTCGTCCATGATGCCGATCTTCAGGGTGTTCGGGGCGAGACCGAGGATGCCCTCGACCCGGCCGAACAGCTCCACCGCGAAGGCCACTTCCTCGGGGCCGTGCAGCTTCGGCTTCACGATATAGACCGAGCCGGCGCGGCTGTTCTTCAGCTTGCCCGTGCCCTTGAGGTCATGGATGGCGATCAGCGAGGTGATCGCCGCATCCACCATGGTCTCGGGAACAGGCGTGCCATCGGCCAGGGTGATGACGTCGGTCAGCATGTGATGGCCGACATTGCGCACCAGCAGCAGCGAGCGGCCATGCAGGCTGAACGGCACGCCATTGGCGCGGGTGTACTCCCGGTCCGGATCGAGGGCGCGATGGATGACGCCGGTGCCCTTCGGCACTTCCGCCTTGAGGGTGCCCTGCATCAGGCCGAGCCAGTTGCGATAGACGAGCACCTTGTCCTCGGCATCCACCGCCGCGACGCTGTCCTCGCAGTCGATGATGGTCGAGAGCGCCGCCTCGACGATGATGTCGGCGACGCCGGCCGCATCCGTCGAGCCGATCCGGTTGGTCCGGTCGATGACGATCTCGGCATGGAGGCCGTTCTGGACCAGGAGGACCGCCTTCGGCGCCGTCACCGGGCCGCGATAGCCGGCGAAGGCCGCCTTGTCGGCGAGACCCGTGAGGGAGCCGTCGGCGAGCGAGACCGCAAGCGAGCCGTCCAGCACGGTGTAGCCCGTCGCCTCGGCATGGCTGCCCTTGAGCAGCGGGGCAATCTCGTCGAGGAAGGCGCGGCCGCGGGCGATCACCTTGGCGGCGCGCACCGGATTGAAGCTCTTGCCCTTCTCCGCGCCATCCTCCTCCGGCAGCGCATCGGTGCCGTAGAGGGCGTCATAGAGGCTGCCCCAGCGCGCATTGGCGGCATTCAGGGCATAGCGGGCATTGGTGACCGGCACGACGAGCTGCGGACCGGCCAGCGTCGCGATCTCCGGGTCGGTGTTGGTGGTCACCACCGTGAAGGGCGCGGGCTCCGGCAGCAGATAGCCGATCTCGGTCAGGAAGGCCTCATAGGCCGCCTGGGCGGCCGCATCGGCCGGCTTGCCGGGGTGGGCCTGATACCACGCATCGATCCGGGCCTGGAACGCATCCCGCTTGGCCAGCAGGGCGGCATTGCGCGGCGCGAACTCGACGAGCAGCGCCGACAGGCCCGACCAGAACGCCTCGGGCGCCACGCCGGTACCAGGGATCGCCTCGTCATTCACGAAGGCATAGAGGGCCGGATCGATGGAGAGGCCGTCGTGGGTGACGCGCGTCATGCTGGGTCCTCGTCGAGATGCGCCGGCCCTCTCCCGCGCGAGACGCGGAAAGCCGCCGGATGAACAGGCGGACGCTGGCCGGACGCTCCCCCGGAGCGCCCCGACCGGCCCGGATCCCCCGATCCGTCCCGGCCGTGGACCCGCAGGCGCGCGTCCATCCGAATCGGACCGGTTCATTCCTTGAGGGAACAGATCCCGTTTAATCTGAAACCCGCGTGTGCTCCACCTGTGGAATCGGCATAGCATCTTGTCCGGCACGGAGAGAGACGCACCGCCTTCCGGCTCATGGCAGGCGGCGGTCGGGGCGGGCCAGAAGCTCGGTGAAGGCCTCGGCGGTCAGCGGGCGCGAGAACAGGAAGCCCTGGGCGGTATCGCACTGGTGCTCCGTCAGGAAGGTGGCCTGGGCCTCGGTCTCCACGCCTTCCGCCAGCACCTCCAGCCGCAGCGCCCGGGCAAGCGCGATGATCGTCGAGATGATCTCCATGTCGACGGCGACCGCGGGGACATCACACACGAAGCTGCGGTCGATCTTCAGCTTGGAGAGCGGAAAGCGCGTCAGATAGGCCAGCGACGAATAGCCGGTGCCGAAATCGTCGAGGGCGAGGCGCAGGCCCAGCCGGGTGAGCGCCTGCATGCGGCTGATGGCGCCGCTTTCCGGATCGACCAGGGCGCTTTCGGTGATTTCCAGCTCCAGCCGCTCCGGCGGCAGGCCGGTGGCCGCCAGCACGCCTTCCAGATGGGTGACGAGATCCGGCAGGGCGAACTGGCGCGGCGAGAGGTTGACGGCCAGCGTCGGCAGATCATGGCCGGCATCGAGCCAGGTCCGCATCTGCCGGCAGGCCATCTCCAGCACCTGGGCGCCGATGGGCACGATCAGGCCGGTCTCCTCGGCCAGCGGAATGAACCGGGCCGGCGGAACCATGCCGCACTCCGGGTGCCGCCAGCGCACCAGCGCCTCCGCCCCCACGATCTCCCGGGTGGTGAGCGAGACCAGCGGCTGATAGTGCACCTCGAATTCGCGCTCCTCGACCGCCCGGCGCAGGCGGGCCTCCAGGCTGATGCGGGCATGGGCGCTGCGGGTGAATTCGGCATTGTAGAAGCAGGAGATGCCCCCTTCGGTCTTCGCCCGGTGCATGGCGGAATCCGCACACTGGATGAGCGCGTCGGGATCCTCGCCATCGGTGGGAAACAGGGCAATGCCGATGGAGGCGCCCAGATAGATCTCCTCGCCTTCGGCCACCCGGAAGGGCCGGGCGATCGAGGCAATCATCCCGGCGGCGATGTTGGCGGCCGCCTCCGGCGCCTCCAGATCCTCCACCAGAACCGCGAACTCGTCGGCGCCGAGCCGGGCGACCGTATCGGCCTCATGCACGCAGAGCGCGAGTCGCTTGCCGACGGCGATCAGCACCTCGTCGCCGGCGGCATGACCGAGGCTCTCGTTCACCATCTTGAACCGGTCGAGATCGACGAACAGCACGGCACCGCAGCCATTGTCCTCGCGCTTGCGCGTGATCGCATGCTCCATCCGGGCGCTCAGGAAGGTGCGGTTGGGCAGGTTGGTCAGCCGGTCATGGGTGGTGATGTGCTGGAGGGTGCTCTCGAACTCCTTGATCCGGGAAATGTCCATGAAGGTGCCGACATAATTGGTCGGCCGGTCCTCGCCATCGCGGATCGTGCTGATGGTCAGCCATTCCGGATAGACATCGCCATCGCGGCGCTTGTTCCAGATCTCGCCCTGCCAGAAGCCGCGGGTGGCAACCGACATCCACAAGTCCTGATAGAAGGATGGCCCCTGGCGGCCACTCTGGAGCATGCGCATGTTGAGACCGGTCACCTCGTCCTCGCGATAACCGGTGATGCGGGTGAAGGCCGGGTTCACCCGCTGGATGGTGCCATCCAGGGAGGTGATGACGATGCCTTCCTGGGTGCTGGCGAACACCGCCGCGGCCTCGCTCATGCGCCGGGCATCGCGCAGTTCCTGGGTGATGTCGGTAATGATGCCGACGACCCGGACGGCGGTGTTGTCCGGCGCGCGGACGATGCGCGCATGCACGTCGATGGTGACGACGCCGCCCTGGGGCCGGTTGACGCGAATGCGGGTGTCGAAGAACGGTCCGCGGCCATCGAGGGCGGCCTGCAGGGCGGTGCGGGCAAGCTCCCGGTCCTCGGGCAGGAACAGCGCCTCCACGTCCTCGCGGGTGCGGCACGGGTCCTCATCCCGCACCCCCATGATCTCCCGCCAGCGCGACGAGGTGAAGAAGGCATTCTTCCGGGCGTCGAAATCCCACAGCCCCTTGCGCCCGCCCTCAAGCGCCAGACGCAGTCGCTCCTCCGAGATCCGCAGCGCCTCCTGGGTCTCGTGCTGCTCGGTCACGTCCTCGGCGGCGATGATGAAGTAGATGTCGTCGCCATCGCGCCCGAGGGTGGTGGTGGATGACACCCGGGTGATCCCGCCATCGGCCCGGAGCAGCCGCGCCTCCACGCAGGTGCGGCGCGCCTGCCCGGACCGCAGCCGGTCGCGGGAGGCCTCCACCTGGGGATAATCCTCGGGGTGAATGACCGATCCGATCGGCAGCCCGATCATTTCCGCCGGCTCATATCCCAGCATTTCGGACATGCACTGGTTGGCCCGCAGGATCTCGCCCGCGCTTCCCAGATGGACGAGGCCGACGGCTGCCTGCTCGAAGGTATCGCGGAACAGATGCTCGGCCCGGGTCAGATCGGCGGTCTGCTGGATGTCGCGCCGGGCGCTGAACAGGCGCTGGCGCTGGAGCAGATAGAGCCAGATCAGGCTGACCGCAGCGGCCAGCACAAGGATGGCACCGCCCCACAGGAAGGTGGCCCCCCAGGCCCCGTTCAGCACCTCCGCCCGGGGCACGAACGCCACCAGCAGCCACGGCGTCTCGCGCACCGGAGCGGCGACAAGCAGCTGGTCAGGCCCGTCCCCGGCGCGGCCTTCCGCCTCCAGCGGCCCGTCCCCCCCCCGGCCGCAGGCGGGAGATGACCGTTTCCCCGGCCCGGACCCGCCGCTCGACGATGAGGCCGCTGCCCGGGGCCTCCTCCTCCAGCAGACGGAATCCGCCATCGCTGGCCTGGGCCAGGACAACCCGGAAGGGCAGCTGCGCGTCCCGGCCAGGCGCCAGATAGGGCGCGACGAAGGGCTGCGCGTCGACCGAGGCCATCAGATAGGCCGCGGGATGCCCGCCGGTCCGGACCGGAACGAGAAGGGCAAACTGCACCGGCTGGCCCGCCAGCCGGTAAAAGCCGAACACCACGCTCCGCTCGCGGTCCAGCATGCCCGGCGGGATGTCCGGCATCGGCTCGGCGCCCGCCGGCAGCAGCCTGTGGCCATCGGGCGAGACGAGACCCAGCCGGTCGAACCCGCCAAAGGCCCGCAGCCGTCCGAACTGGTTGGCCAGCCGTCCCGGAGCGCCGGGAAGGCCGGCCAGGAGATCGGCCACCGGCCCCGTGAGATCCGCTGCCGCCCCCTCCGCCGCCGAGACGAGCAGGGTGATCCGGTCGCCGAGCGCCGAGGTCCTGAGCGCCGCCTGGATGTGGAGACGGCGCACGGTCGCCTGTCGCACCAGCGCCGCCTCGAACCGGTGCACCGCCAGTCCGGCCAGCAGCGACATCAGCAGCAGCAGCACCACCGCCACGCCGAACACGACATCCCGCACCCCCTCGCCCGGCAGCAGCCGCAGGAAAGGCCGGATCGACCAGCAGGTCGGTCCGTCAGGCGAGACCTCAGGATGCCCCGTGACATCTGCACTGCGCACCGCGATGCTCCTTTCCCGGCCGGAGCCGGGCTCCTCCCCGGAGGTCAGCCTCGTCCTGCGCGCCTGATACCAAAGATCCTCGAAAAGGATCCTTTGGTATTCCGGTGCAGATTTCCCATGTCCTTGGGGTATATGAGAAATCCGCTGTTCTTCAGGCGCACGGTGCGGTCAGCACTTCGTGTGCCTGGTATCAGAGCCTGCCCCGAAGCCATCGCTCCGGGCTTCCGCAAGACGAGCGCGGATATCAAAATGGTATTTTGTATTCCTCTCCCCACCGTCTCTCCCAAAGAAGAGTATCGAAATTCCCGCATAGGGTGAGATCGACGGTCGACGGATACCCTAGCGCATCATCCCGAGAGCGCAAAGCGGGCAATGGCAGCAACTGCGACGAAGCGCACGATCTTGCCGATCGAGACGAAGATCAGGAAACGGGAGAGGGATACACCCGAGGCCCCGGCCACCAGGGTGAGCGGATCGCCGATCACCGGCGCCCAGGAAAACAGCAGCGTCCAGCTGCCGAAGCGGCGGAACAGGGTGCCGGCGCGGCTGACGGCCGCCTGCACGGCAGCGGCCCGGCGCCCGGCCGGATGCAGCCTCGCCGCCAGATGGCCGGCGCCGCGGCCGATCCCCCAGTTGACGACCGATCCGGCGATGTTGCCGACCGAGGCGACCGTGACCAGCGCCCACACCGGCGCCGTGCCGGCAACCACGAGACCCGCCAGCGCCAGCTCC
>JBBSSF010000126.1:0-8493 GCA_038242345.1 Hyphomicrobiales bacterium | reverse complement strand
TTGTTTCACGGTCGCGGTTTCAAGCCCCATGCCGAGGGGCCACGGACGGTGCGGCCGCCGCATCGGGCCTCCGAACCCAGACTATCCCGCGGGGGAATCATATCTTTCCGCCCGGTCCCGGTGTCAGGCCGGCGCCCGCGCTGCGATCCGCGTCGCCTTGTCATCACATGGATGTAGAGGCGCGGTCCCGGTGTCGCCCCGCCCGGACCCGGAGAGCGCGCCCCGGGGGCCCTGCCGGCGCCGGCGCCGGCAGCCGGCGGGGCGGGCGGTGGTCCCGATGTCCGTTCGATCCGGCGGGCCGGATGTGGTAGGCTTGCGGTCAAGACAGGCTGCCGCAAAGGCGGCCGCGCGCTCCGGCTTTTCCCCGCCGGGCGCGGGAAGAAGAAGAAAAAAGGGAGGATCGAGCCATGCTCACGGGCGCACAGATCCGGGCCGGCCGCGCGATGCTGCGCTGGTCCAGCGAGGAGCTTTCGGCACGCACCCGCGTGCCTCTGGATATGCTGCGACAGGCGGAAGAAGTGGATGGTCATCCCCGGCTGACGGCCGGCATGGCCGCCGCGATCGTCTCCGCCTTCGAGGCCGGTGGCCTTGCCCTTCCCCGCGGCGGCGTCATCGGCGCCGTGCCGAAGGCGGAAGGGCTGCGGCTGGACGAGCTGAACGCCACCAACGACGATTGATCGCCAGCCGCGGATTTCCCGTCTGCTCCAGGGGCATCATACCAGGCGCACGAAGTGCTGACCGCACCTTGGCGCCTGAAGAACAGCAGATTTCTCATATGCCCCAAGGACATGGGAAATCTGCATCGCAATGCCAAGTGTCCTTTTCAAGGATCTTGGCAGGACGGCGATCCGGGCAGGACGGCCGGCCGGGCAATGTCTCCCGGCCGGAGGCGGGGGAGGGACCTCCCCCGGGGCGCCGGTCCGTCAGGACCTGGCGGGCGCGGCCGCGGCGGTCCCGGTGCCGGCGGGAGCGGTCTTGGCGCTTGCGGGCGCGGCCGGTTCGGCCGGCTTCGGCGGCACCGTCTTCTCGGTCCAGCCGCCGCCCAGCACCTTGTAGAGGGTCACCATGTTGGAGAGCCGCTGCAGGCGCACGTCGATCAGGTTCTGCTGGGATGAATAGAGGTTCTGCTGGGAATCGAGCACGGCCAGGTAGCTGTCGACGCCATCGCGGAACCGGGCAACCGAGAGATTGTAGGATTCCTGGTTCGCCTTGACGAGGGCTGCCTGGGCGGAGAGCTGGGAATCGATGGTGCCGCGCTCGGCCAGCGCATCGGCCACCTCGCGGAAGCCGGTCTGGATCGCCTTCTCGTAGGTGGCGATGGCGATTTTCTTGTCGGTCTCGGAGATCTTCAGGTTGGCGATGTTGCGCCCGCCCTCGAAGATCGGCACCGAGATCGCCGGATTGAACACCCACGCGCCGCTGCCGCCCGTGAAGAGGCCCGAGAGCGCCGAGGAGGCCGTGCCGCCATTGGTGGTGAGCGTGATCGTCGGGAAGAAGGCCGCGCGCGCCGCACCGATATTGGCGTTGTAGCCCTTGAGGCTGTCCTCGGCCGACAGGATGTCGGGCCGGCGCAGGAGCACCGAGGAGGGTGTTCCGGCGGGGATCCGGCTCCGGTTGGTGACCGAACCGAGGGTCGGCGTCGCGATCAGCTCCTTGGGCACGGTTGCGCCCACCAGAAGGACAAGGGCATTCTCGTCCTGGGCGACGGCGCGAGTGTAGCGGAAGATGTCGGCCCGTGCCGTCTCCACGCTGACCCGGGCCTGGGCGAGGGACACGGCGTTGGCCGTGCCGAGATCCACGGCGGTCTTCGTCAGGTCATAGGCCGACTGCTGGCTCGCCAGCGTCGACTGTGCCAGCGCCAGCCGTTCCCGGTCGGCGGCCAGCGTCAGATAGGCGTTGGCGACTTCGGCCACCAGCGACAGATAGGCCGAGCGGTGGGCTTCCTCGGTCGACAGATAGCTCTGGAAGGCCTGGGCCGACAGGCTCTGCAGCCGGCCGAAGAAGTCCAGCTCCCAGACCGAGATGCCACCGGTGACGGAGTAATTGCGCGAGATGGCGTTGTCGCCGCCGCCGGTGGAGGTTGCCGGCTGCTGCTGGCTGGTCGCGGAGCCGTTGCCGGTGATCGATGGCAGCAGGTTTGCCCGCTGCACATCATAGGTGGCGAGCGCCTTCTCGATGTTCAGTGCGGAGATCCGGAGGTCGCGGTTGTTCGCCAGCGAGAGCGCGATCACCTTTTTCAGCCTGGGATCCGAAAAATAGTCGCTCCAGCCGATGTCGGCGATCACGGTTTCCCGGTCGACGGCGCTTTCCTTGCGGTAGGCGGGGCCGGACGGCCAGTCGGCCGTCACGGGGGCATCGGGGCGCTCATATTTCGGCGCCATGGTGCAGCCCGCGAGCAGCACCGCGCCAAGCGCGATCACGACGGAATTCCTGGGGGACATGAATTTCGGCATGGGATCACGACATCTCGGTCTCGGCCGCAGGGGCGGGGGCGGCATGGCTGCGGCGCTGGAACAGGCTGCGCACCACGACGAAGAACAGGGGGACGAACAGCGGCGCGAGAATGGTGGCGGCGATCATGCCGCCCATCACGCCGATGCCGATGGCGTTCTGGCTGCCCGAGCCCGCGCCGGTGGAGGTCGCCAGCGGCACCACGCCGAGGATGAAGGCCAGTGACGTCATGATGATCGGGCGCAGACGCAGCCGGGCGGCCTCGATGGTGGCGGCGGCGAGCGGCCGTCCCTTCTCCTGGAGTTCCTTGGCGAACTCCACGATCAGGATGGCGTTCTTGGCCGACAGGCCGATGGTGGTGAGCAGGCCCACCTGGAAATAGACGTCCTTCGACAGGCCGAACCACCACGCCGCCAGCACCGCGCCGGCGACACCCAGCGGCACCACCAGGATGACCGAGAACGGGATCGACCAGCTCTCGTAGAGCGCGGCCAGGCACAGGAACACGATCAGGATCGACAGGGCATAGAGCAGCGGCGCCTGATCTCCCGAGGCCCGTTCCTGATAGGACAGGCCCGTCCACTCGATGTCGAAGCCCGGCGGCAGCTGCGCCACCATCTGTTCGATGGCCGCCATCGCCGCGCCGGAGGAAATGCCCGGCCCCGGCTGGCCCTGAAGGTTCACCGCCGAGATGCCGTTGTAGCGTTCCAGTCGCGGCGAGCCATAGCCCCATTCCGTCTTCGAGAAAGCGGAGAAGGGAACCATGTCGCCATTGCTGTTGCGGACATACCACTGGTTCAGCTGCTCGGGCAGCATGCGGAAGGGCGCATCGCCCTGCATGTAGACCTTCTTCACCCGGCCGCGGTCGATGAAGTCGTTGACATAGGAGCCACCCCAGGCGGTCGACAGCACGTTGTTGATGTCGCCGAGCGACAGCCCGAGGGCACCGGCCTTGGCCTGGTCGATGTCGATGCGGAACTGCGGCGTGTCTTCCTTGCCGTTCGGACGCACGCCGGCCACCAGAGGATTCTGGGCCGCCATGCCGAGGAGCATGTTGCGGGCCTCCATGAGGGCGGCATGGCCATGGCCGCTGCGGTCCTGGAGGTAGAAGTCGAAGCCGGAGGCGTTGCCGAGCTCGATCACCGCCGGCGGGGTGAAGGAGAACACCAGCGCGTCGCGGATCTTGGAGAAGGCCATCATGGCCCGTCCGGCCACCGCCTGGGCGGTGAGGGCCGGGCCCGGACGCTCGTCCCACGGCTTCAGCATCACGAAGGCGATGCCGCCATCCTGGCCGTTGCCGGCAAAGGAGAAACCGGCCACGGTGAAGATCGACTTCACCGCCTTTTCCTCGTCGACGAGGAAGAAGTGTTCCACGTCGGAGAGGACGTCGAGAGTGTGCTCCTGGGTGGAGCCGGTGGGGCCGATGACGAGGGCGAACACCACGCCCTGATCCTCTTCCGGCAGGAAGGAGGAGGGCAGCCGCATGAACATGTAGCCCATGCCGGCGACCAGCAGCGCGTAGATCATCAGCATCCGGACCGGCCGGCGCAGGATGCCGGCAACACCCTTGGAATAGCCGCGGGCGGTGCGGGCAAAGCCGCGGTTGAACCAGCCGAAGAAGCCGCGCCGGTGATGCGGATGGTCATGGCCCTTCACCGGCTTCAGCATGGTGGCGCACAGCGCCGGCGTCAGGATGATGGCGACCAGCACCGAGAGCGTCATCGCCGAGACGATGGTGACCGAGAACTGCCGGTAGATCACGCCCACCGAGCCGCCGAAGAAGGCCATGGGAACGAACACGGCGGCCAGCACCAGGGCGATGCCGACGAGGGCGCCGGTGATCTGCCCCATGGATTTCCTGGTCGCCTCCTTCGGCGACAGCTTCTCCTCGGTCATCACGCGCTCGACATTCTCGACCACGACGATGGCGTCGTCGACGAGGAGGCCGATGGCCAGCACCATGGCGAACATGGTGAGGGTGTTGATGGTGTAGCCGAAGGCGTAGAGGACGGCGAAGGTTCCGAGCAGAACCACCGGCACGGCGATCGTCGGGATCAGCGTGGCACGGAAGTTCTGCAGGAAGAGGTACATCACCAGGAAGACGAGAACGATGGCCTCGCCCAGGGTCTTCACCACCTCCTCGATGGAGAGGCGGACGAACGGGGTGGTGTCATAGGGCAGGACCACCGTGACGCCTTCGGGGAAGGCGGGCCGCAGGCGCTCCAGTTCGGCTTCGACATTGCGGGCGGTGGCCAGCGCGTTGGCGCCGGTGGCCAGGCTCACCGCGACGCCGGCGGCCGGCTTGCCGTTGTAGCGGGCGACGGTGTCATAGGATTCCGCGCCGAGCTCGACCCGGGCGACATCGCGGATGCGCACCGCCGAGCCGTCGGTGTTGTTGCGCAGGAAGATGTTCTCGAACTGCTGCGGCGTCTGCAGACGGGTCTGGGCGGTGATGGTGGCGTAGAACTGCTGGCCGGGCAGCGACGGCGTGCCACCGAGCTGGCCGGCCGACACCTGGGCATTCTGGGCCTGGATGGCGGCGGACACGTCGGCCGGGGTCAGCTTGTAGTTGTTGAGCTTGTCCGGATCGAGCCAGATGCGCATCGAATACTGGGCGCCGAACAGGGTGACGGTGCCCACGCCCTGCACGCGGCTGAGCGGGTCGATGATGTTGGAGGCGACGAAGTCCGACAGGTCTGTGCCGTCGAGCTTGCCGTCCTCGGAGACGAAGCCCAGCACCATCAGGAAGGTCGAGTTGGCCTTGGTGACGGTGACGCCGAGATTCTGCACCTCCTGCGGCAGGAGCGGCAGGGCGGTCTGCAGCTTGTTCTGCACCTGCACCTGGGCGATGTCCGGATCCGTGCCGGTGCCGAAGGTGAGGGTGATCGTCACGGCGCCGGTCGAATCCGATGTCGAGGACATGTAGAGCAGGTTGTCGATGCCCTTCATGTTCTGCTCGATGACCTGGGTCACCGAATTCTGCACGGTGTCAGCGGATGCGCCGGTATAGGTGGCGTTGATCTGGATCTGCGGCGGCGCAATCGAGGGATATTGCGAGATCGGCAGGTTGAGGATGGAGAGCACGCCGGCGAGCATGCAGATGATCGCCAGCACCCAGGCAAAGATCGGCCTGTCGATGAAGAAACGCGCCATGGACGGGGATCCTCAGTTCGCGGCCGGCTCGGCGGCGCGCACCGGCTCCGCCTTCTGCGGGGCTGCGGCGGGGGCGGCGTCCGTGCTGCCGGCCTCGGCCGGGGTCGCGGGCGCGGCATCGGAAGCGGCCGGAGCATCGGCCTTCGGGGTCTCGGCGGCCGGCGCCGGGGCATCGGCGGCCGCCGGCGCCTCCTCGGCCGGAACCGGCGGGGCGGCGATCTCGACGCCGTTGGCCTGTCCGCCCGCCCGCACCTTCTGGGTGCCCTCGACGATGACGCGGTCACCGGCGGCAGCGCCCTTCGTCACCAGCCAGTTCTCGCCGATGGCGCGGCCGATGACGAGCTGACGCTGCTCGACCTTGCCGTCGGCCGACAGGAACAGGGCCACCGGATTGCCGCGCGGATCGCGGGTGACGGCCCGCTGGGGGATCAGGAGGGCGGCCTCGTTGACACCCTGGAGCACCAGGGCGCGCACGAACATGCCCGGCAGCAGCTTCATCTGCGGGTTTTCGAACAGGGCGCGCAGGGTGATGGCGCCGGTGCCCTGGTCGACGGTCACCTCGGCGAATTCCATCCGGCCTTCGATCGGATAGGGGGTGCCATCCTCCAGGATCAGGCGCACGGTGGCGGCGCCGGCGGCCTTGATGGTGCCGGGTTCCAGCTCGCTGCGCAGCTTCAGCGCCTCGGTGGCCGACTGGGTGACGTCGACATAGATCGGGTCGAGCTGCTGGATGGTGGCGAGCGCCGTCGCCTGGTTGGCGGTCACCAGCGCGCCCTGTGTCACCGACGAGCGGCCGATGCGGCCGGAGATCGGCGCGGTCACCCGGGTGTAGTCGAGATTGATGAGGGCGGTCTCAAGGGTCGCCTTGGCGAGGGCGATTTCCGCTTCCGCCTGCTTCAGGGCGGCGTCGGCATCGTCATATTCCTGCTGGGCGACGGCCTTGACCTTGGCCAGTTCCCTGTAGCGCTGGGCCTTGAGGCGCAGGCTGGTCACCGTCGCTTCCGCCTTGGCGACGGACGCCTTGGCGCTGTCGACGGTGGCCTGATAGCTGGCCGGGTCGATCTGGTAGAGGAGGTCGCCGGCCTTCACCTCCGAGCCCTCTTCATAGGCCCGCTTCTGGATGATGCCGGTCACCTGCGGCCGCACTTCGGCGATGAGATAGGGGGTCGTGCGCCCGGGCAGTTCGGTGGCGATATCCACCTTCTGCGGCTGAATGGTGACGATGCCCACTTCCGGGGTCGGCCGCTGGCCCGCACCATGGCCGCCGGCACCGCCGCCGCCATTCTCTGTGCAGCCTGCCAGCATCAGCGCGCCGGCCAGTGCCGCACCGGCCGCCAGCCGCAGAAGACTCTTGTCGACACGCATCATCAGTTTCCCTTGGGGGAGCGCGGAAACCGGCATGTTGACCGGTTCGGCGCTGGCAGAGACGACTGTCACCGGAACAGCCAGAGGCCGTTCCGGTGACAAAAACCGGACTGGAAAGGCGCCCGCCCCGATGGTGGAGGCAGACCGGGGCGGCGCAAATGGGAGTGCCGTGCCGATGCGGCCTCATCCGTCCGACGACAGGGGAGGCCCATCCGAAGGAACCCGGACCGCCGGCAGGAGGGACGGGGATCAGCATGGCTGCCCATTAGGGAAACGCTATCGTTTCCTTAATGTCAAGCGCCAGGGATCCGTGTTTGCCCGGTTGCGCCCGGGCTGTTGCACCGTCGCGACGCCTCTGCTGTCGGGCAGGAACGTGCCGGGTACGGCGGGTTCCGGTTGCCAGCCTGCCCGGGCACGCGCCATATGGCGGGGCGGCCTTGCCCGGGACGGTCGGGAATGATATTAGGAAACCTCAACGTTTTTCAATTCGTCTCCGTCCGGGATCTTCTCCCCCGGGGCGTCCGCCGCAGGCAGATCGTCGGTTCGACCGGACGGGGCCTGCTCCCGACACCTGAGGCGCGCGGTCATTCGCCGTGCGCACGGAAACGCCCATGACGTCCGAGACCGTTCCGCCGACCCCGTCCTGCTGCCTGATCGAGGCGATTCGTCGCCCGCGCGGGCGTCCGCGACAGCTGTCGGAGGAGGAGCGGCGCCAGCGGCTGATCGAGACGGCGGTGTCGGTCTTTCTGGAGCTCGGATATGATGCCGCCAGCATGGACGAGATCGCCCATCGCTCGGGCATGTCCAAGCGCACGGTCTATCAGGTCTTCAAGAGCAAGGAAGAGCTGTTCGTCGCCACCCTTCTGGTGGGTTGCACGCTGTCTCTGGGCGCGCCGGAAGTCGAGGCGTCCTCGCAGGGCGAGGGGCTGGAGGAAGTCCTGATCGACCACCTGGAACGGGTGGCGCAGACCGTGCTTTCGGCGGAGCGCATCGCGCTGTCGCGTATCCTGATGTCGGAGGGGCGGCGCTCCATGGAGCTGGCCCACAGCTTCGATGTCGAGCTGTTCCAGCGCGGGGTGACGCCGCTGGTGGCCTGGATCCAGAAGCAGATCGACCGCGGCCTGTTCCGTCCCGGAGATGCCCGGGAGGCGGCGTCCATGCTGTTCGGCATGGCCCTGAGCGAGGCCCACATGCGCCTCGTCATGGGCATGCCGGTGGCGGAGGTGGCCGCGCCCGAGCGGGTGAAGGCGCGCATCGTCCGGGCGGTGCGGCTGTTCCTCAACGGCACCCTGGCCCGGCCGGCCGGCAGCGAGTCGGGGACCGGGCAGGCCTAGCCTGGTCTCTTCGGGGAATGCCGGCAGGGGAGCGGACAGAATCCGCCCGTCCGGCAGGCCCGTTCAGGCGCATCGGAGCGGGCGGACGACGCTTCATACCAGCCGCACGAAGTGCTGACCGCACCGTGCGGCTGAAGGGCAGCAGATTTCTCATATGACACAAGGACATGAGAAATCTGCATCGGAATAC
>JBBSSF010000125.1:0-8545 GCA_038242345.1 Hyphomicrobiales bacterium | reverse complement strand
GCGGGGGGCGGTCGCGCGGGTGGTCCGGGGGCCCCTTCCTTTTGGGGGGGCGGCGGAGGGCGCGTCTCTCGCGACGTGTGCGGCTCCGGCTCAGGCGACGAAGGTGCGCAGCAGGGCGATGCTGGCGGTGCCGAGGATGACGACGGCCCAGATCGGCAGGCGCAGGGCGGCAAGGAAGGCGACGACGGTCGCCATTGTTTCCGTCCACGAGCCGGCGAGTGCCGTCGGGCCGACGAGGGCGGCAAGCACCGCCACCGGCAGGGCATCGAAGGCAGCCCGGGCCCGTCCGCCCAGCGTCGTCAGCGGCAGGAGCAGCAGTCCGCCGAGCCGGGTGGCGATGGTGACGCCGGCCATGGCGAGAATGGTGAGGACGGCATCCGGCGAGAGGGCGAGGCTCATGGGGTTTCCTCCGGGACGGGGGCGGCTGCGACCGGATCGGCGCCGTCTGCGGGCGGCGCGCGCAGCACGGCGGTGAGCACCCCGGCGGCGGCGCCGACGGCGATCGACCACGCCCCCGGCATCAGCCAGGAGGTGGCGGCGGAGGCGAGAAGGGCGGCGCCGGCAACCGCCACGAAGCCCGGCGTGCTGCGGAAGCCCATCAGCAGACCGATGAAGATGGCGGCAAAGGCGAAGTCCAGCCCGAGGGCCGTCGGGTCGTCGACGAGGGCGCCGACCAGGGAGCCGAGCACGGTCCAGAACTGCCAGCTCACATAAAGCGGCACGGCAAGGCCGAAATAGAAGGCCGGCGTCAGCGGGGCCCGGGCGGCGCGGGATTCGGCCAGCGCCCAGGTCTCGTCGGTGAGAAGCACGAGGCCGAGAACCCGCTGGCCGGGCGAGAAAGCGCCCATGCTGCGGCTGATCGAGGCGCTCATGAACAGGTGCCGGGCATTGACGAGAAGCGTGGTCGCCGCGATCGCCAGCAGCGCCGGCGGATCGCTCCACATGCCGAGCGCCACCACCTGGGAGCCGCCGGCAAACACCGTTGCCGACATCAGCGCGACGCCGGAAACCGGCAGTCCGCGGTCGCCGGCGAGCGCGCCGAAGATCAGGGCAAAGGGGATGGCCGCGAGAATCACGGGCAGCATCTGCCCGAGGCCGGCGATGAAGTCGGCCCGGGCGGTGGAAACGGGGGGGTCGGAGGGCATGGGGGTCCTGCCGGGAACCGGGGGGGAGCGGCCGGCGCCCGCGGCACCGGCCCGGCCGGATCCTGCTGGCAGGCCGGCCACTCGGACCCCCCGATTAGGCCGTCCGCAGCGGCCGGTCTTGAACAAAAGTGCACGCGCCCCCGGAGCCCGTCTTTGCGGACGGCTTTCCGCCCGGTACGGATGCCGGCGTCCTGCCGGAGGATCCTTTCCGGGGCCTTTGCCGTCAGTCCGCTGCCGCGCGGGCGGAATCGCGAAAGGCGGCGGCGATCTCGCGGAAGCGGTCGACGACGGTGTCGAAGGCGTCGATCACGTCCGGGTCGAAGTGTTTGCCGCGGCCGGCCCGGATGATCTTCACCGCCTCCTCATGGGGCATCGCCTTCTTGTAGACGCGCTCGGAGATCAGCGCATCATAGACGTCGGCCACCGCCATCAGCCGGGCCGAAAGCGGGATCGCGGCGCCGGACCGGCCCTCCGGATAGCCGCTGCCATCCCATTTCTCATGATGGGAATAGGCGATTTCCTTGGCATAGCTGAGGAAGGTGGAGGACGCGCCCATCTGCGCCTCCACGGATTCGATCACGCTGCGGCCGAGGGTGGTGTGGGTCTTCATGTGCTCGAACTCGCCCGCGGTCAGCGGTCCGGGCTTCAGCAGCACGTCATCACGCACGCCCACCTTGCCGATGTCGTGCAGCGGCGCGGATTTCTCCAGCAGCCGGATATTTTCCGGCGTCAGCTCCCGGGCGTGCTGCGGGTTGGCGGCCAGCGTCTCGGCCAGCACGCGGACATAGAGCTGGGTGCGGCGGATGTGATTGCCGGTCTCGTTGTCCCGGGTCTCGGCCAGCGAGGCCATGGCCAGGATGGTGGCATCGCGCATCTGCTCCAGCTCGCGGGTGCGCTCGGCGACCAGGGCGGCGAGATGGGCGTTGCGGTCCGACAGCAGCCGGTGGGCGTGGCGCAGCGACAGATGGGTGGCCACCCGCGCGCGCAGGATCGGCGGCGAGATCGGCTTCGGGATGTAGTCCACGGCGCCGGCGGCAAAGCCGCGCTCCTCGTCCTCCACCCCCGTGCGGGCGGTGAGGAAGATCACCGGAATGCCGGCCGTTTCCGGATTGCCCTTCAGCCGCCGGCAGACCTCGTAGCCGTCCATTTCCGGCATCATCACGTCCAGCAGGATGAGGTCCGGCAGGGGCGGGCTTGCCGCCACCTGGAGCGCCCGGGCACCGCCATTGGCGATGCGGACCCGGTACTGCTCCTTCAGGAGGCCGGAGAGGAGGGTCAGGTTGTCCGGCGTGTCGTCGACCACCAGAATCGTCTGACGTTCGAATGGGGTGTCGATCATGCCACGCATATCCTGCCGCCTGCCGAGGCGAGCATAAGAGTGGCGGCCTCGAAATCATAGGTGGCAAGGGCGCGCTCGAAGGCGGGGGCGTCGGCGCCCAGCAGCCGGGCGAGCAGATCCCGCTCGGCTTCCGCCACGTCGAGGGCCTCGCCGTCGCTGGCCGCCAGAAGGGCGGTGAGCCGGGCGAAGACTGCCGCCGTCCGGGCGGGCAGGGCGTCCTCCGGCCGGGCGGGGGGGACGGCGCTGCCCCCGGCCTCGCCGATCCGGGCAAGGGCCCGGGCCAGCGCCGAGAGGGCCGGGGCGAGCGCCTCGATGCCGCCGCCGGCGCGGATGCCGTCCTCGACATCTGCGGCGGCTTGGGCAAGGGCGGTGGCGCCGAGGGCCGCCGCCCGCTCCCGGATGCCGCCGGCCAGCTGTGCGGCGCCGGCCCGGTCGCCGGCCAGAAGCAGGGCGATCCGCCCGGCCGAATCGGCTTCCGCCGCGAGGAAGTGCCAGAGCCGGGTCTTGTGCCGGGTGGCGGTCTCCTCCGGTGAGGTCCCCCCGCCGTCGGGACCGGCCTGGTCCCCGGCTGCGTCCGTTCCCTCGGCCGGGCCGGCGAACGGGGCGAGATGCTCCCTGAGCACCCGGAACAGGGCCGCGGGGTCGACGGGCTTGGAGAGATGCTCGGTCATGCCGGCCACCTGGCCCCGCGCGCGCTCCTCGGTCAGGGCGTGGGCGGTGAGGGCGATGACCGGCAGGTCGGCGAGGCCCGGCTCGGCGCGGATCAGCCGGGTGGCGGTGAGCCCGTCCATTTCCGGCATCTGCACGTCCATGAGGACGAGGTCGATCCGCGGCGCGGTCCGGTCCCTGAGGCGGTCGACGGCAACCCGGCCGTTGGCAGCGCATTCGACCCGGAGGCCGGCACTGGCCAGCAGCTCGACGGCGATCTGGCGGTTGATCTCGTTGTCCTCGACCACCAGCACCCGGGCGCCGGAGAAGTGCGGCGGGGCGAGGGCGGCGTCGCCGGACGGCGCGTCGGGCCGGATGTCAGCGCTGCCGAACAGCTCGGCCAGCAGGTCCATCAGCGCCGAATCGGTGACCGGCTTCAGCAGCAGTCCGTCGATTCCGGAATCGGCGGCATCCGCCTGGGCATCGTCGCGGCCGAAGCCGGTGACGATGACGGTCTTCGGCCGCGGGATGCCGTCGGCGGCGGTGACCGCCCGGGCGAGCGCGATGCCGTTCAGGCCGGGCATCTGCCAGTCGGCCAGCAGCAGACGCACGGGATGGCCGCGGCCGGCGGCGGTGGTCAGGGCCGACAGGGCCTCGGCACCGCCGGCCGCCGTCGTCACCCGGCAGCCGAGGCGGGAAAGGGCGGTTGCAAGGAGCAGGCGGGCATTCTCGTTGTCGTCCACCACCAGAACGGGCATGTTGGCGAGCCGGGGCGGCAGCGCGCGACGGGCGCGCTGGGTGCCGAGGCCGCACGGGATGGTGAAGGCGAAGGTGCTGCCCCTGCCCGGTGCGCTGGTGACCGAGATGTCGCCGCCGAGCCGCTCCACCAGATGATGGGCGATGGAGAGCCCCAGCCCGGTGCCGCCATAGCGGCGCGTGGTGGAGCCGTCGGCCTGGGAAAAGGGCTGGAACAGGCGGGCGATCTCGTCGGCGCTCATGCCGATGCCGGTGTCGCGCACGCTGAAGGCCAGGTCCACCCGGTCATCGGTACGGGCCCGCACGGACACCGACAGGCAGACCTCGCCCTGATCGGTGAACTTCACCGCGTTGGAGGCAAGGTTGCTGAGGATCTGGCCGAGCCGCAGCGGATCGCCGATCAGCGCGTCGGGAACATCCGGATCGACGGCGAGCAGCAGTTCCAGCCCCTTGTCGGAGGCCCGCGGCGCGATCAGCGTCGACAGGTTGGCGATGACGTCGGACAGGGTGAAGGGGATCGTCTCCAGTTCCAGCCGTCCCGCCTCGATCTTGGAGAAGTCGAGGATGTCGTTGATGATGCCGAGCAGGGACAGGCCGGCCTGATGGATCTTCTCGACATAGTCGCGCTGGCGCAGGGTGAGATCGGTGCGCAGCGCCAGATGGGCGAGCCCGATCACCGCGTTCATCGGCGTGCGGATCTCGTGGCTCATGTTGGCGAGGAACATCGATTTGGCCGCAGCCGCCGATTCCGCCGCCTCGCGGGCCCGCGCCGCCGCCCGCGCGCTCTCCTTCTGGGGAGAGATGTCGGCGAACACGCCGATCATGCCGCCGGGCGTGCCATCGGCCCTGTAGAAGGGCACCGTCCACAGGAGGAAATCGGCCGACGGGCCGCCCGCCCGCGGACGCTGGATCTCGGTCTGGACCATGTGCATGGCCGACCGCGGCGTGTTGGCGAGGGCGACGTCGCTGGCGTGGAAGGCCGCCAGCATCTGCGGTGTGTAGGCCCGCACGATATGGGCGAGTTCCGGCAGGGTGTGGCCGATGAGATCGGCCCGCCGGTGGCCGAAGGTGGTCTCGTAGGCCCGGTTCACCGCCAGGAAGCGGCCGGCCTCGTCCTTGAGGAAGACCGGCAGGGGAACGGTCTCGAACAGCGTCTCCTGGAAGGCGAGCTGGTCGGCGATCGCCCGTTCCATGGCGCGGTGATCGGAGATGTCGGCCACCGACACCGCCATTTCCGTGACCGGGCCGGAGACCGGCGGGATCGGGTTGAGGCCGATGTCGGCGGGAAAGACCGTGCCGTCCCGGCGCTGGCCGAACACCCCGCGCGAGCCGGTGAGCATGCGCGGCACCGGATTGTCGAAGGCGGCGAGGATGTTGCGGCCATGATCCGGACGCACGTTTTCCGGCACCAGGGTGGCGACCGAGCGCCCGGTGAGGCTGCCGGTCTCATGGCCGAAGAGGGAATCCGCGGTCCGGTTGGCCAGCACGATCCGGCCCGTGGTGTCGACCACCATGAGGCCGACGGGGGCGCATTCGAGAACGGCGCGGTACCAGGTTTCCGTGGTGCGCAGCCGGGCGAGGGCGTCGGCCAGCTCGGCGCGGCTGGCGTCGATCTCCCGGGTGCGGCGGGCGACGGTCCGGCGCAGGGCGATCGTCCACACCACGAAGATCGCCAGCGACAGGGCGATGACCGCCAGGATGACCAGGCCCAGCTCCGTCGGGGCCGGATGGCCGCCGAGGATCGGAGCGGCGGCCTGTTCCTCCACCGCCCCGGCCGGTCCGGTTGCCGTCAGCATCCAGCAGGCAAGCCCGCTTGCCCGCAGCCAGTCCGGCAGCCGGCTTGGGCAGGGGCGGAGCTGGGCGACGCGGGGAACCAGCATGCGGGCAATGTCTTCCGGAGGAAAGGCTTATCTCAATTCCTCCTTGATAGGACGTCGCCCGCCTGCCCACAAGCGGAAGGATCTGCCCGTCTCATGCCAGGCGCGTAAGTGCTGACCGCACCCGTGCGCCTGAAGAGCAGCAGATTTCCCATATTCTCCAAGGACATGAGAAATCCGCATCGGAATACCCAAGAGTCCTTTTCAAGGATCTTTGGTATCAGACCGGCAACCCCACATAATTCTCCGCCAGCGTGGTGAGGGCCGCGTCCGAGCCGAGCACATAGGCGAGATCGGCCCGGTGAATGCGGGATTCAAACGCCTGATCGGCCGGCATGGTGTGGAGCATGGTGGTCATCCACCAGGAGAAGCGCTCGGCCTTCCACACCCGGGCGAGGGCATTTTCCGAATAGGCGTCGAGGCCGGCGCTGTCGCCGGAACGGTAGAAGTCGGTCAGCGCCCGGGTCAGAGAGTGGATGTCGGAGGCGGCGAGGTTCAGCCCTTTGGCGCCCGTGGGCGGCACGATGTGGGCGGCGTCGCCGGCCAGGAACAGCCGGCCATGGCGCATCGGCTCGGCGACGAAGGAGCGCATCGGCGTCACCGACTTGTCCCGCAGCGGCCCGCGCGGCACCGTCGTGCCGTCGCCCAGCCGGGCGTCCAGCTCGTCCCAGATCTTCGCGTCCGGCCAGTCCTCGGGATCGGTGTCCGGCGTCACCTGGATATAGTGGCGCGCCACCGAGGCCGAGCGCATGGAGAACAGCGCGAAGCCGCGCGGATGGCGGGCATAGATCAGCTCGTCGGCCGGCGGCGGGGCATCGGCCAGGATGCCGAGCCAGGCGAAGGGATAGACCTTCTCGTAGACCTTCAGGATGTCGGCCGGGATCGACGCGCGCGACACGCCATGGAAGCCGTCGCAGCCGGCGACGAAATCCGCCGTCAGCACCTGATCCACGCCCTGGTGGCGGAAGCGGATGGTGGCGTGCTCCCCGTCGGTCAGGTTGTCGAGGGTCACGTTCTCGGCCTCGAAGCGCAGGTCGCCCTGGGTGGCAAGCCGGGTCTCGATCAGATCATGCACCACCTGGGTCTGGCCGTAGACCATCACCGTCTTGCCGCCGGTGTGGCCCGACAGGTCCACCCGCTGGCGCACGCCATCCAGCGACAGCTCGATGCCATGATGGACGAGACCGTTGCGGTCCATGTTGGTGGCGGCCCCGGCCTCGCGCATCAGGTCCTGGGTGATCTGCTCCAGGATGCCGGCGCGGATGCGGCCTTCCACATAGGCCCGGTCGCGGCGCTCCAGCACCACGGAGGAAATGCCGTGGACATGAAGCAGCTGGGACAGGAGCAGGCCGGCGGGGCCGGCGCCGATGATGGCGACCTGGGTGTGCATGAAATCCTCCCTGTTTCTTGTGGCGTCCGGCACGACCCGGCCCTGTCCGCGCGGTCCCGGGAACCGGGACGGCGGGCGGCAAAAAGGCAGGACGGCCAGCGAGATCGTGTCGGAGGGGAGGGGCGGCCCCGGTCCGGTTGATCCGGGTTCTGGGACGGGCCGCCGCTCTCTCCTGTCCGGTGCCGGGATCATCGACTTTCGGATGCTTGACGGGAATGGAGCGATCGCACAGCCTCTTGGACAAAACGAACCGGCGGCTTTCGTCCATGTGTCCCGTCCGGGGCCGGCAGGGACCGACCGGAAAATGACACCGGGGAGGAGAACCGCCCATGGGCATCGCGGCCGTGCCGAACTATGTCCTTTATGGCGAAGCGATTTCCGGTCGCTTCCCGGATGGCCTGCACATCGAGACCATTCACAGCCGGTCATCCATCCACGACTGGCGCATCCGTCCGCACCGGCATCATGACCTGCATCAGGTGTTCTGGATCACCGCAGGTGGAGGAACCGCGTCGATCGAGGGCGGGCGCCACGCCTTCGGCCCGGCGACCCTGATGGTGATTCCGCCCCTTGCCATCCATGGCTTCCGCTTCGAGCCGGGCACGGCGGGCCATGTGGTCAGCATTCCTGCCGCCCTGGTGGAGGCGGCCCGGGGCGGGCTTTCCGATGCCGGCCGCGCTCTCGACCGTCCGGCGGTGGTCTCGGGCCGCACCGATGCGGCGGCGGCGGCGCTGGCCGCCACGCTGCCGCTGGCGCTGACGGAATATGGCAGCCTCGGCTCCGGCCGGCGGGCGGCGCTTCAGGCGCTGGCGGGGCTCATCCTCGTCCAGGTCGCGCGGGCGGTGCATGCGGCCGAGCCGCAGGAGATGGCCTCGGGGTCCGATCGCCGGGCCGATCTGGTGCGCCGCTTCGTGCGGCTGGTGGAGGAGCGCTACCGGGAGCAGATCCCGCTCGGCGACTATGCCGATGCGCTGGGCGTTTCCGTGCCCCATCTCACCCGGGTGTGCCGGGAGCTTCTGGGCCTGCCGGCCCGGGCGGTGGTGCATGACCGGCTGGTGCTGGAGGCCCGCCGCAACCTCGTCTACACCTCGATGACGGTGTCCCAGGTGGCCTTCCGGCTCGGCTTTTCCGACCCGGCCTATTTCTCGCGCTTCTTCACCGAGCGGGTGGGCATGAGCCCCAGCGGCTACCGGGCCGGCGTGTTCTCGGCCGTCGGCGACGATCCGCTCGCCGAGGAAATCGAGCTGCCGGATCCTGTGGTGGCGCTCTCCGCCAGCCACGCCGCGCTGGGCTTTCGCGAAGAGGGGATCTGACCGCCGGCGCCCCCGGGCGGCAGGCGCCGGGCTGCGTCACGCCGCCGGCAGCAGTCCGGCGGCGGCGGCAGCGACGG
>JBBSSF010000124.1:0-8594 GCA_038242345.1 Hyphomicrobiales bacterium | reverse complement strand
ACGGCCGGAGCATCTACGTGCTCGACGAACCGACCACCGGTCTGCACTTCGAGGACATCGGCAATCGAGCGACCCTTGAACTGCACCTCCAGGGTTTCGCGATTGTAGCGCTTTCCCTTGCAGACATCGCAGGTGACATAGACATCGGGCAGGAAGTGCATCTCGATCTTGATGACACCATCGCCCTGACAGGCCTCGCAGCGCCCGCCCTTGACGTTGAAGGAGAAGCGCCCGGCCTCGTAGCCGCGCGCCTTGGCCTCGGGCAGGCCGGCATACCAGTCGCGGATCGGCGTGAAGGCGCCGGTATAGGTGGCCGGGTTGGAACGCGGCGTGCGGCCGATCGGCGACTGGTCGATGTCGATGACCTTGTCCAGCGCCTCCAGCCCCTCGATGGAGTCATGGGGGGCCGGGGCCTCGCGGGCGCCGTTGAGCCGGCGGGCCGCCGCCTTGAACAGGGTGTCGATGAGGAAGGTGGACTTGCCGCCGCCCGACACGCCGGTGACGCAGGTCATCACCCCGACCGGAATTTCGGCGGTGACATTCTTGAGGTTGTTGCCACGGGCGCCGACCACCCGGATGCGGCGGCCCTTCACCGGGGTGCGCCGCTTCTCCGGCACCGGAATGGTGAGATCGCCGCGCAGATAGCGCCCGGTCAGCGAGGCCGGATTGGCCATCACCTCCTCCGGCGTGCCCTCGGCGACGATGCGGCCGCCATGGACGCCGGCGCCGGGGCCGACATCGACGACATAATCGGCGGTGCGGATGGCGTCCTCGTCATGCTCGACGACGATCACCGTGTTGCCGAGATCGCGCAGCCGCCGCAGGGTTTCCAGCAGCCGGTCATTGTCGCGCTGGTGCAGGCCGATGGAGGGTTCGTCCAGCACATAGAGTACGCCGGTGAGCCCGGACCCGATCTGGGAGGCGAGCCGGATGCGCTGGCTTTCGCCGCCCGACAGCGTGCCGGAACCGCGCGACAGCATCAGATAATCGAGGCCGACATCGACGAGGAAGGTCAGCCGCTCGCGGATCTCCTTGAGGATCCGGCCGGCGATCTCGTTCTGCTTGTCGGAGAGCTTGCCCGGCAGGGCGGAAAACCAGCTTTGGGCCTGACGGATGGACAGCGCCGTCACCTCGCCGATATGGCAGCCGGCGACCTTGACGGCCAGCGCCTCGGGCTTCAGCCGGTGGCCGCCACAGGCCGGGCACGGCCGGTCCGACTGGAAGCGCGACAGCTCCTCGCGCACCCACTGGGAGTCGGTCTCCTTCCAGCGCCGCTCGATATTGCGCAGCACCCCTTCGAACGGCTTGCGCGTGCGATAGCTGCGGATGCCGTCCTCATAGGTGAAGTCGATCTCCTGCTTGCCCGAGCCGTAGAGGATCGTCTGCCGGACAGCCTCCGGCAGGTCCCGCCAGGGCGTCGTCATGGTGACGTGGAAATGCTGGCAGAGGGAATCCAGCGTCTGGGCATAGAAGGGCGAGGCCGAGCCGCTCTTGTTCGACCACGGCAGCAGGGCGCCATTCTTCAGGGACAGGCTGTCATCGGGGACGATCAGGTCGGCCTCGAACTCCAGCGTGGTGCCGAGGCCATCGCAGGCGGGGCAGGCGCCGAACGGGTTGTTGAAGGAGAACAGCCGCGGCTCGATCTCCGGAATGGTGAAGCCGGAGACCGGGCAGGCGAACTTTTCCGAGAAGATCACCCGCTTCGGCGAGCCGTCCGGATTGGTCTCGCTGGCATATTCGGCAATGGCGATGCCATCGGCGAGCTTCAGCGCGGTCTCGAAGGAATCGGCCAGCCGGGTGGCGATGTCGGCGCGCACGACGATCCGGTCCACCACCACGTCGATGTCGTGCTTCAGCTTCTTGTCGAGGGCGGGCGCCTCGGCGATCTCGTGGAAGGTGCCGTCGATCTTCACCCGCTGGAAGCCGCGCTTCATCAGCTCGGCCAGCTCCTTGCGATATTCGCCCTTGCGGCCGCGGATCATCGGGGCGAGCAGATAGAGCCGCGTGCCCTCGGGCAGCGCCAGCACCCGGTCCACCATCTCGGTGACGGTCTGGCTCTCGATCGGCAGCCCGGTGGCCGGCGAATAGGGCACGCCGGTGCGCGCCCACAAGAGGCGCATGTAATCGTAGATTTCCGTGACGGTGCCGACCGTCGAGCGCGGATTGCGCGAGGTCGTCTTCTGCTCGATGGAAATCGCCGGCGACAGGCCCTCGATCTGGTCGACGTCGGGCTTCTGCATCATCTCCAGAAACTGGCGCGCATAGGCCGAGAGGCTCTCGACATAGCGGCGCTGGCCCTCGGCATAGATGGTGTCGAAGGCAAGCGACGACTTGCCGGAGCCCGACAGCCCGGTGAACACCACCAGCTTGTCACGCGGGATCGCCAGATCCACATTCTTCAGGTTGTGCTCGCGGGCGCCGCGGATGATGATGGACTTGGCGCCGGGCACGGACGGGTCGGTCATGGAGGGATCCCGGGACAAAAGAGAACCCTCCGTCGCAGCAGCCGGGGGAGGCAGCCCGGTGCCGGGAGGGCAGGACGCAGAAGCCGGAGGCGACGGCGCGTTCCGGATGTTCCCGAGGCGGAAGCCGGCCCTGGCCGTCCGCTTCGGATTCCGCTTGGCGCCCGCGCCATCAGCGGCTAGAACGTAGCAAGAACGGGGCGAGGTCCGCAAGGGGGGGACGATCGGGGCGGTCGTTCTCCCGGTCGGGCGGCGGATGTGGAAAAGGCGTCCGGACGGGGCGACGGGCGCCGCGGCGGACGGTAGGAGTCTGCAGCGGAGGGCGCCGGCGGTAGCGGGCGCTCGCGCGGCCGGCTGATCCCGGCGCAACAACAGGCACGAGGGACAAGATGGCGGGCAGCGTCAACAAGGTGATCCTGGTCGGCAATCTCGGACGCGATCCGGAGGTGCGGCGCACCCAGTCCGGCGATCCGATCGTCAACCTGCGCATCGCCACCAGCGAAAGCTGGCGCGACAAGGCGTCGGGGGAGCGCAAGGAGCGCACCGAGTGGCACTCGGTGGTGATCTTCAACGAGAATCTGGCCCGGATCGCCGAGCAGTATCTGCGCAAGGGGTCCAAGGTCTATGTCGAGGGCCAGCTCCAGACCCGCAAGTGGCAGGACCAGTCCGGTCAGGACCGTTACACCACCGAAGTCGTGCTGACGCGCTTCCGCGGCGAGCTGACGATTCTGGATGGCCGCGGCGAGGGCGGCGGCGCCCAGATGGAGGATCGCTCCGGCGGCTCCGATTTCGGCCGGTCGGGTCCGATGGACCGGGGCGGGTCGTCGGGCGGCTATGGCGGCGGTTCCCAGGGTGGATCCCAGGGGGGCGGCTATGGCGGCGGGCAGGCCGGTGGCCGCACGGCGCCGTCCTCGCACACCATGTCCAACGAGCTGGACGACGATATCCCGTTCTGATGGGCTGACGCGGAGCACCGGCCGATGTCCCTTGCACCGCTTCTGGAGGCGTCGCCCGCGATCCGGGTTCATGCCCTTGCAGCGCTGGCGGCCTTCGTGCTGGGCGTCGTCCAGCTGGCCGCGCCCAAGGGGCGGCTGCCGCATCGCGCCCTCGGCCGGGTCTGGGTCGGGCTGATGGCAATCGTGGCCGGGTCGTCGCTGGGCATTCGCTCGGCCTGGCCGCTGGTCGGGCCGTTCGGGCCGATTCATCTGCTGTCGCTCTGGGTGCTGGTCGTCCTGCCCCGGGCGGTCGTGGCGGCCCGGCGCCATCAGGTGCCGCTGCACCGGCGCGCCATGCGCCAGCTCTTCCTGGGGGCGCTGGTGATTGCCGGCGCCTTCACCTTCTGGCCGGGCCGCATCATGCATGCAGTGGTGTTCGGGGCCGGATGAATGGAGGCGGGGTCGGGGCCCCGCCGCTGTCGGTCATGCAGGGGGATGACATGGATTTCACCTTCGCGCTCAAGTTCTTCGGCGCTCTTTTCGCCATCATGAACCCGATCAGCGGGCTTCCGGTGTTCATGAGCCTGACCGAGGGGGCAACGCCGGCCGTCCAGCGCGCGATCGCGGTGAAGGTGGCCGTCTACATTGCCGTCATCGGCGTCATCACGGCCTTTGCCGGGTCGGCGGTGCTGTCCTTCTTCGGCATCAGCATCCATGATCTTCAGGTGGCCGGCGGTCTGGTGGTGATGGGGATTGCCTTTTCCATGCTGAACGGCAGCCCGAGCAGCATGCATCATGGCAGCCAGAGCGAGCAGTCGGGCTTTTCCAGCTCGTCGTCGATCGCTTTCTATCCGCTGGCCTTCCCGCTGATGATGGGGCCGGGCGCGCTCACCACGCTGATCCTGTTCGCCGGTCAGGCGAAGGGCGTCCTGGACTGGATCGGCTATTTCATCGCCTTCGGCGTGGTGACCCTGTCGGTGGGCGTGGTGTTCGCGCTGTCCGGCGTGCTCGGAAAATATCTCTCCGACTCGGCGCGCATGATCGTCAGCCGGGTGATGGGCCTGATTCTGGCGGCGATCGCGGTGCAGATGATCGTGGCCGGCGTCCGCGCCCTGCTGCCGGGGCTCGCCTGACCTGCGGATATCATGCCAGGCACACGAAGTGCTGACCGCACCGTGCGCCTGAAGAACAGCGGATTTCTCATATGATCCAAAGGCATGAGAAATCCGCATCGGAATACCAAAGGATCCTTTTCAAGGACCTCTGGTCTCAGATCCCCGTCACCAGCGCGCGCACGCCGTCGGCGACGAACTGGACGGCGAGCGCCGCCAGGAGCACGCCCAGCAGGCGGGTCAGGATCGCCTGACCCGTGTTGCCCAGCACCCGGGCGATGTGGTCGGCGGTGGCGAAGATCACGAACACCAGCGCCATGATCCCGAGGATGATGGCGATCACCCCGGCCAGCCCCCAGAGGTTCGGGGCATTGGAGGCGATCAGCACGGTCGCCGAGATCGCCCCCGGGCCGGAGGTCAGCGGGATGGCCAGCGGGAACACCGACACGTCACCCGGCGCCTCGCGGGCCTCGTCCACCTTGTCGGGGCTGCGCTCATGGGGCTTCTCGAACACCATCTCGAAGGCGATGGCGAACATCAGCAGCGCGCCGGCGATGCGGAAGGCCGGAATCGAGATCCCCATCAGCTCCAGGAACTGCGCTCCGATCAGGGCGAAGCCGATGAGGATGCCGGTCGCCGTCAGCGAGGCGGTGATCGCCGTCTTGCGGCGCTGTTCGGCGTTGAGGCCGCGGGTGACGCCGAGAAAGATCGGCGCCAGCGCCATCGGATCGATGATGACGAAGAGGGTCGCGAAGGCCTGGAGCAGATAGTCGGTCACGGCTCGGGCGTCTCCGTCGGTCGTCGGGCCTGATCGGGGCGCGCGCATCTTCCGGCGACGGGGCGACCGGTTCGCGGGAAGAAAAGGCGCACGTTCAATAGTCCGGAGCCCTTTCCGGTCACCCGGACATGCTCCAGGGCGCGGGGGCAGCGGGGGAAGGCGCGTTCCGCGGAGCCCGGAGGAGGCTGGTTCCGGGGCCGGCGGCGCGATCCTCTCCGACGCCCGCAGGCCGGAGACGCGGAGTGTATCCCACGCGCCTGCCGATTGTCGCTTCGCGGCGCTGCGTCGAATTGGATCGCGGCGCGTGAATCGTCTATAAGGCCCCCGACGCCTCGAATTGTGACAGGATCAACTCCTTGGCAGATCCGGAGAACACCCCGCCGACCGGTGGGTCGTCCGACATCCGACCGATCTCGATCACCGACGAGATGAAGCGCAGCTATCTCGATTACGCCATGAGCGTGATCGTGAGCCGCGCGCTCCCGGACGTGCGCGATGGTCTGAAGCCCGTTCATCGCCGCATCCTGCATTCGATGAACGAGTCCGGTTATGACTGGAACAAGCCCTATCGCAAGTCTGCCCGCGTCGTCGGTGACGTGATCGGTAAGTATCATCCCCATGGCGACCAGTCGGTCTACATGGCGCTGGTGCGCATGGCGCAGGAGTTTTCCATGCGCCTGCCGCTGGCCGATGGCCAGGGCAACTTCGGTTCCGTCGACGGCGACATGCCGGCGGCCATGCGATACACGGAAGTGCGGCTGGCCAAGCAGTCCCGGGCGCTGCTCGACGACATCGACAAGGACACCGTCGACTTCCAGGACAATTATGACAATTCCGAGCGGGAGCCGGTGGTTCTGCCGGCCCGCTTCCCGAACCTGCTCGTCAACGGTGCCGGCGGCATCGCGGTGGGCATGGCGACCAACATCCCGCCCCACAATCTCGGCGAGATGATTGATGCCTGCATTGCCTATGTCGACGATCCGGCCATCGGGCTGGAGGACCTGCTGCGCATCGTGCCGGGGCCGGATTTCCCCACCGGCGGCCTGATCCTCGGCCGTGGCGGCATCCGGCAGGCCTATCTGACCGGCCGCGGCTCGGTGCTCATGCGCGGCAAGGTGGAGATCGAGACGCTGAAGCGCGAGCGCGAGGCGATCGTCATCACCGAGATCCCCTATCAGGTGAACAAGGCCCTGATGGTGGAGAAGATCGCCGAGCTGGTGCGCGACAAGCGCATCGAGGGCATCGGCGACCTGCGCGACGAGTCCGACCGCTCCGGCATGCGGGTCGTGGTCGAGCTGAAGCGCGATGCGGTGGCGGATGTGGTGCTGAACCAGCTCTACCGCTTCTCGCCGCTCCAGACCTCCTTCGGCGTCAACATGGTGGCGCTGAACGGCGGCAAGCCGGAGCTCATGGCCTTCAAGGACATGATCGTCGCCTTCATCGCCTTCCGCGAGGAAGTCGTCGGCCGGCGCACGCGCTTCCTGCTCGCCAAGGCCCGGGATCGCGCCCATGTCCTCGTCGGTCTGGCGATCGCGGTTGCCAACATCGACGAGGTCATCCGCCTCATCCGCACCTCGCCGGATCCGGCGACCGCGCGGGCTGCCCTCATGGAGCGCAACTGGCCGGCCGAGGATGTGGCGCCGCTGATCCGTCTCATCGACGACCCGCGCCACACCGTGAACCCGGACGGAACCTACAGGCTCTCCGAGGAACAGGCGCGCGCCATTCTCGACCTGCGCCTCCAGCGCCTGACGGCTCTGGGCCGGGACGAGATCGCCGAGGAGCTGGAAAAGCTCGCCGCCGAGATCCGCGACTATCTGGAAATCCTGCGCTCGCGGGCGCGGGTGCTCCAGATCGTCAAGGACGAGCTGACCGCGGTGAAGCTGGAATTCGCCACCCCGCGCAAGACCGAGATCATCGATTCGGCCGGCGATCTGGAAGACGAGGACCTGATCCAGCGCGAGGACATGGTCGTCACCGTCAGCCATGCCGGCTATGTCAAGCGCGTGCCGCTGGCGACCTATCGCGCCCAGCGCCGCGGCGGCAAGGGCCGCTCGGGCATGTCGACCCGGGACGAGGATTTCGTCACCCGGCTGTTCGTGGCCTCCACCCACACGCCGGTGCTGTTCTTCTCCTCGCGCGGTCAGGTCTACAAGGAAAAGGTCTGGCGGCTGCCGCTGGCGGCCCCCCAGGCCCGCGGCAAGGCGCTGGTCAACATGCTCCCGCTGGAGCCCGGCGAGCGCATCACCTCCATCATGCCGCTGCCCGAGGACGAGGCGAGCTGGGAAAGCCTGGACGTGATGTTCGCCACCCGGGCGGGCACGGTCCGGCGCAACAAGCTGTCCGATTTCGTGCAGGTGAACCGCGCCGGCAAGATCGCCATGAAGCTGGACGAGGGCGACGGCATCGTCGATGTCGCCGTCTGCACGGAAAATGACGACGTGCTGCTGACGACGGCGGCCGGCCAGTGCATCCGCTTCCCCGTCGGCGACGTCCGGGTGTTTGCCGGCCGCACCTCGACCGGCGTGCGCGGCATCGCGCTCGGCGCCGGGGACACGGTCATCTCCATGGCCATCCTGCGCCATTTCGAGGCGACGCCGGAGGAGCGGACGGATTATCTGAAGCGGCGCCGGGCCGTTACCGGCGAGGTGGCCGAGACCGAGGCCGACGACACCGAGATCGTGTCCGGCGAGGGCGGCATCGATCAGGCGCGCTATATCGAGATGAGCGCGGCCGAGCAGGTGATCCTGACCATCTCCGAGAATGGTTACGGCAAGCGCACCTCGTCGTTCGAGTACCGGATCACCGGACGCGGCGGCAAGGGCATCGTCGCCATGGCGGTGAACGACCGCAACGGCCCGCTGGTGGCCTCCTTCCCGGTGGAGGAGAGCGACCAGATCATGCTGGTGACCGATGGCGGTCAGCTCATCCGCTGCCCGGTGTCCGGCATCCGCGTTGCCGGCCGCGGGACCCAGGGGGTGATCGTGTTCGACACGGCCGAGGGCGAGAAGGTCGTCTCCGTCGAGCGCGTCACCGAGGAAGCCGACGAGGAGGGGGGCGAGGAGGCGTAAGCGCGTTCCCGCCAGATCCGGAGCCGGACAGACGGCCCGGTCGCACCTGCGGCCGGGCCGTCCTGCGTTCCGGGCTTGCCGGTGGCCGTCAGGGGCGCGGTTGCGGTCAGCGCGTCGTGTTTCCGATTCATCCAGCGGCACCGATGCTGATCGCAGGGGGGCGCTGAAGGCCTGCGGATTTCTATATGCTCCAGTGGCATGATACCAAAGATCCTTGAAAAGGACTCTTTGGTATT
>JBBSSF010000123.1:0-8607 GCA_038242345.1 Hyphomicrobiales bacterium | reverse complement strand
TTTCGGACTGGCTCAGGCGGTCAACCTGGGTCGACCATGTGCTCCTCGCCATCCGCCTGGGCGTCGCCGCCCTGGTTCTCAGAGGGCTTGCCGGCGGTCTGACCGCCGGCACCTACTCGGCCACCGACTGGATTTCCTTCGTGATCTTCGGTCTGACCATCGGCAGTGTCTATGCGCTGATCGCGCTCGGCTACACCATGGTCTACGGCATCTTGCGCATGATAAACTTCGCCCATGGCGACGTGATGATGATGGGCTCCTTCTTCGGCCTGTTCATGGCCGATACGATGCGCGGGGCCGGCGGACTTGCCGAAACCGCGCCGCTCATCGCCGTGCCGCTGGTGCTGGCCGCCGGCATGGCGGGCGGGGCTCTGGTCTCCATGGGCGTGGAGCGGGTGGCCTATCGCCCCTTCCTCCATGTCCGCTCGCTGGCGCCGCTCATCTGCGCCATCGGCGTCTCCTTCATCCTGCAATATGCCGCCCGCGGCCTGTTCGGCACCCGCAACCGCGCCTATCCGGATTTCGGCTGGCTGGAAGGCTCCGTCACCCTGTTCGGCCTCTCGATCCAGATCCCGCAGATCGTGGCCTTCCTGGCAGCGCTCGCCATGCTCGGCGGCCTCCTGCTGCTGGTCAGCCGCACCCGGCTCGGCAAGGCGATGCGGGCGGTGGCCGAGGACCGCGACGCGGCGGCACTCTCGGGCATCGACGTGACGAAGGTCATCGTTTCCACCTTCGCGGTGGGCGGCGCCATGGCCGGGGCGGCGGGCGTGCTCTACGCCCTCGTCTTCAAGCAGATCACCGTCTTCATGGGCTTCGCGCTCGGCATCAAGGGCTTTGCCGCGGCCATCCTCGGCGGCATCGGCAACCTGCCCGGCGCCATGCTCGGCGGTCTCGTGCTCGGCCTCTCGGAAGCTCTCGGTCCGGCGCTGCTGCTGGAAGGCTTCGGCCTGCCGGCGCCCTATCAGCTGAAGGATGTCATCGGTTACGGCATGCTGGTCATGGTGCTCATCTTCCGGCCCCAGGGTCTGCTCGGCGAGAAGCTCGCCAAGAAGCGCGCCTGAGAAGAGGAGACGCAAATGTCCACCTTCGATATCGTCACCTCGTCCTTTCAGGTCCGTCGCCGCTCGGGCAGTCCGGCGACGGAAGCGGGCCGGGTCGGCTTCTATACCGGCCTGTCGGCGGTCGCCTTCTGCCTCGTCGGCGCCTATGTGCTGATGGACAAGCGCGCCGTCATCGAGGACACCCTGACCCTCTCGCAGACCTTCCTGGCCCTGACCGGGATCGTCGGCAGCTGGTTTGCTGCCCGGGCGGGCAAGCGGTCCGGGGCGGTGGGGCTCGCCCCCATCGGCTATGGCGCGCTCGGCGGTCTCATCGCCGGGCTGATGCTGGCGGTGCTGGTGCTGCTGGTCGCCAATCTCAACCTGCGCCCGGTTCTGGTCGCGGCCAGCCCCATGCTCCTGAAGGCGCTGTCCTTCGGGGCCAAGGCCCAGAGCTTCCAGGGCATCGTCACCCTGATCGGTCTCGGCGCGGTCCTCGGCGTCCTCGGCGGCTTCCTGTTCGCCCTGCCGAAGACCCTGGGACGGCCGCTGATGGTGGCCGGTGCCACGGTGATCGCCGCCGGCCTGTTCCGCGATGTCTTCGCCTCGATCCTCCTCAACATTCCGGTGCTCGCCGATCTGGAGCCGGTGGTATTCGGGCAGGCGGGCATCATGCCCGGCGCGGCCATCGTGATCTTCATCGCCGCCGCGGTCCTGGATGCCATCCGGGAGAAGCGCAAGATCGCCCGGGCCGGCCGCCCGCGCACGGTCGCCGAGCGCCGCATGGGGCTCGTTGCCCTTGTTGCCGGCATCCTCGTCGTGCCGCTCATCACCAACGACTTCGTGGCCCAGGTGGCCATGCTGGTCGGGCTCTATGTGCTGATGGGCATGGGGCTGAACATCGAGCTGGGCCTGGCCGGCCTTGTCGACCTGGGCTTCGTCGCCTTCTTCGCGGTCGGCGCCTACACCGTCGCGCTGCTGACCAGCACCGGGCCGGAGGCGATCGCCCATTGGTCCTTCTGGGCGGCGCTGCCCATGGCGATCCTGTTTGCCGCCATCTCCGGATTGATCTTCGGCCTGCCGGTGCTGCGCGTGCGCGGCGACTATCTGGCCATGGCCACCCTCGGTCTTGGGGAAATCGTCCGGGTGCTCGTCGTCTCGGAGGCGATGAAGCCGGTGCTCGGCGGCTCCCAGGGCATCATCGAGATTGCCCGGCCGACCCTCTTCGGCCACGTCCTGAACACGCCGGTGGAACTCTATTATCTGGCACTGGTTCTGGCGGCCTGCGTCGGCTTCGTCTCCTGGCGGCTGCAGCATTCCCGCACCGGCCGCGCCTGGCTGGCGATCCGCGAGGACGAGGATGTCGCCCAGGCGCTTGGCATCGACCTCGTGGCGGTGAAGCTGCTCGCCTACACGGTCGGCGCGGCCTTTGCAGGGGCGGCAGGTGCGGTGTTCGCAGCCCTTGTCGGCTCGGTCTATCCGCACTCCTTCCAGCTCGTCATTTCCATCAACGTGCTGGCGATCCTGGTGATCGGCGGTCTCGGCAGCCTGCCGGGGGTGGTGGTCGGCTCGCTTGCCCTCATCGGCATGCCGGAGCTGCTGCGCGAATTCGGCGAATATCGCTACCTGTTCTACGGACTGGCCCTCGTGGTGATGATGCATGTGAAGGCGGAGGGCCTGTGGCCGGCCGCCTCAACCCGGGAGAAGAAGGATGCGCGCTGAAGTGCCGACCCCCGTCCTCTCCGCCCGCAATCTCGTCAAGCGCTTCGGCGGCGTGCTCGCGGTCCGCGACGTGAACCTCGACGTGATGAAGGGCTCCGTCCACGCCATCATCGGCCCCAACGGGGCCGGCAAGACGACGGTGTTCAACTGCATCACCTCGTTCATCCCGCCGACCTCCGGCACCGTCCACATCGAGGGCGAGCGGATTGACGGTCTGCCCGCCCACAAGGTGGCGGCCCACGGGGTGGCGCGCACCTACCAAAATGTCCGGCTCTTTGCCGGCATGACGGCGGTGGAAAATGTGCTGGTGGGCGAGCATCGCCGTCTCCGGGTGCCGTTCTGGGAGGCGATCCTGACGACGCCGCGCTTCCGCCACGAGGAGGCGGAGGCCCGCGACCGGGCCCATCAGATGCTGAAATTTGTCGGCATCCCGGACCGGGCCGAGGATCTCGCCCGGTCCATGCCCTATGGCGACCAGCGCCGGCTGGAGATCGCCCGGGCGCTCGCCACCCGGCCGCGCATCCTGATGCTCGACGAGCCGGCTGCCGGCATGAACCCGTCTGAGGGCAAGGCGCTGGTCGACCTCATCGAGCGCATCCGCTCGGAGATGGGGGTGACGGTGCTCCTCATCGAGCACCACATGAAGGTGGTCATGGCGATCGCCGACCGCATCACCGTGTTCGACCGCGGGGCGGTGCTGGCCGAGGGCGACCCGGCGGAAATCCGCGCCGACGAGCGGGTGATTGCCGCCTATCTCGGCGCCCGCGCGGCCGCCACCACTGACAGCCGGGAGGTTGCCTCCGCATGAGCGTCGATCTGGTCGTTTCCGGTCTCACCGTCGGCTATGGCTCCATTCTCGCCGTGCGCGATGTCAGCCTCACCGTGAAGGCGGGGGAGATCGCCACCATTGTCGGCGCCAACGGCTCCGGCAAGACCACCATCCTCAATGCGCTCTGCGGCCTGCGCGACGTGCGCATGGGCAGCGTCAGCCTGGGCGGCACCGACATCACCCATGTGCCGCCCCATGACCGGGTGAAGCTGGGCCTCGCCCAGGTGCCGGAGGGGCGGCGGCTGTTCGGCCGCATGACGGTGGCGGAAAATCTGGAAATCGGCGCCTTCACCCGCACCGACGGGTCGCTGGCCGCCGACATGGACCGGATCCTCACCCTTTTTCCGAGGTTGAAGGAACGCTATCGTCAGCTTGCCGGCACCCTCTCGGGCGGCGAGCAGCAGATGGTGGCCATGGGGCGGGCTCTCATGGCGCGTCCGAAATGTCTGCTGCTTGACGAGCCGACCATGGGCCTCGCCCCGCAGATCGTCGATCTCGTCCTCGATGCCGTGCGCACGGTGAACGGGGAGGGGGTGACGGTGCTCCTCGTCGAGCAGAATGCGTATCGGGCGCTGGAAATCGCCGACCGGGCCTTCGTGATCGAGACCGGTGAAATCACCCTGACGGGCCCCGGACGGGATCTCGTCGATCATCCGCGGGTGCGCACCGCCTATCTGGGACACGACTCGTGAGTGCTCTCTCTCTTCTTAGCAAGCCGGCGCCGTCGGACAGCTTTGTCGACCCCGCCGCCTTCCGCGCCGGCATGCGCGAGTTCGCCGCCGGCGTCACCATCATCACCACCGGCACCGGCGCCGAGCGCCGCGGCCTGACCGCCACCGCCGTGTGCTCGATGTCCATCGACCCGCCGTCGCTGGCTGCCTGCGTGCAGGTGACGGCGGCGGCCCATGCCGAGATCGTCCGCTCCGGCCGCTTCGCCGTGAACATGCTGGCGGCCGATCAGGAGCCGCTCGCCCGCCGCTTTGCCGGCATGACCGGGGTGCACGGCGCCGAGCGCTTCGCGGAGGGCAACTGGACCACGCTGGAAACCGGCGTGCCGGTGCTGGCCGATGCCGTCACCGCTTTCGACTGCGTGGTGATCGCCGCCATCGACCGGGGCACCCACACCCTGTTCATCGGCGGGGTGAAGGCGGTCCGCACCGATGCGACCCGTCCGTCGCTGATCCACCGCTCGGCCGCCTTCACCACGCTGGCCTGAAGAACCGCGGATGTCCCGCGGGTCTCGCCGAGGTGGAATATCCGCACCGGACTGCCAAAGGATTCTTTGCAGGGATCTTTGGCATGACCCGATCCGATCGCTGCGCCGATCCTTCTGCCTCGCGTGGCTGGTCACGCGGGGCCGCCTTTTCTTTTGCCTCCAGGGATCCGAATGAGCATTCGCCGTCTGAAGACCGTCTATCATGTTGCCGGCGACATGGACGCCGGCCGCCGCTTCTACGAGGAGGGCCTCGGGCTGGTGCCGCGCTTTGCCGATGGCACGCGCTGGGTTCAGTATGATGCCGGCGGCACGGCCTTCGCGCTGGCCAGTCAGGACGAAGCGCCGACGGCCGAGGCGGAGGGGGCGGTTGCGGTATTCGAGGTCGACGACATGGAGGCCGCCCGGACGCGGCTTGCGGCTGCCGGCATTCCGATCGTGTCCGAGCGCGACATGGGCAGCCACGGCCGCGTGCTGACGGTGCGCGATCCGGCCGGAACCTTCGTCCAGCTCTTCGCCCGCGCGGGCTGACTGGCCGGCTCAGCTCCTGGCCGGCGCCTCCTTCGGGCCGGAGAAGATCACAACATTGCCGAGAAGGACGAGGGGCAGGCCGGCCATTGCCCAGGGCGTCCAGTGATAGCCCTCCAGCACCGTGGAAACGCACAGCGCCACCACGGGAAAGAGCACGGTGGCATAGGCGGCCCGGTCCGGGCCGATGCGGCCGACCAGCCAGAGATAGGCCATCAGGCCGAACAGGGTGCCCGGGCCGATCAGATAGGCGAGGCTGCCGACATAGGCCGGCGACCAGTCGAACACGAAGGGCGCGCCGCGGGCGAGGGCGAACAGGGCGAGGAACAGCGACCCCCACAGCATGGCGCGTGCCGCCGCATTGGGCAGGTCCGTGCCGGTGGCCGTCGCCTTCAGCGAGACGAGATTGCCGAGCGAGAACACCAGCGTGCCGGCCAGCGACAGGCCGATGCCGACAAGCATCATGCCGCTGCCCTCGCGCTCGGCCTCCGTAAAGGCTTCGCTGAACAGCAGCGCGATGCCGATGACGCCGAGAACGCCGCCGATCAGGGTGCGCGCCGTCGGCTTCTTCTTCATGAAGATCCACTGGTTGAAGGCCGTGAACACCGTCGCCATGGAGAACACCACCGAGATGATTCCGCTCGGCGTGAAATGGGCGGCGGTATAGAACAGCAGGAAATTCATCGAGAACAGCATGGCGCCGAGCGGTGCGAACCAGCGGTGCGCCGACCAGGGCGCCGGCGTCAGCCGGCCGGTGAGGAAAAGCCCGCCCCACAGGCACGCCGCCGAGATCAGGAAGCGCCAGAGAATAGACACCTCCGGCGGCACCGGTCCGACCTGGAGGGTGAGCGCGAACCAGGTGAAGCCCCAGGCGAGAACGAGGCCGGCGAAGATCAGGGCAGGCATGACAGGAACGGCCTTCTCCCCGCCAGGACCGGCGGGAGCGGGAGGAGGGGAAAGGTGGACGCTCGCGCGCGGACAGGGGGCCCGTCAAGGCGGCGGGCAGCCGCGGAGGTCGTCTTTTCTGCGGGAAAGAGAGCCGCCGGGCGGATCAGGGCCGGCGCGCCGTGTCGGGGCCATAGGCCGCCAGGAACACCCTGACGCCGGCGGCAACCGAGCGGGCGATGGTCTCGGCATCCGGAGCCGGGGCGATGTTGAACAGCCGCAGCCGGGTGAACCGGGTCTGCATCAGCTCCAGAAGCTGGTGGGCGGCAGTCTCGACATCGTCGATGACGAGCCGGCCGCGCGCCACCTGTCCGGCAAGATAGGTGGACGCCACCTGAAGCCCGAGGCCCGGCCCGGCCTCGTAGAACATGCGGCCCAGCTCCGGGAACTTGTCGGAGGCTCCCATGACCAGGCGCAGCAGCTCGACATTCTCGTCGGAGGTGATTTTCTTCAGGATCTTGCGCCCGAAGGTGTTCAGCGCCAGTTCCACATCCATGTCCGGATCGATCAGCACGCCCCCTTCGGGCAGGCAGGAGCGGACATCATCGATGAGCGCGGCGAACAGACCTTCCTTGGAGGTGAAATAGACATAGAGCGTCGCCTTGGAGACCCCGGCCTCCTGGGCAATGTCGTTCATGCTGGCGCCGTCATAGCCAAGCCGGCGGAAGACCGCGCGGGCGGCCTCGACGATGACCTTGCGCTTCTCCTCCTGCCGGTCCCGGCGGGGCTTCGGCCCGCGGCGGCGCGGCGCGGGTTCCGCGGCCGCTCCGGCCGTCTCCGCCCTGTCGCTGCCAGCCCTCGGGGTCGCATCCGTCACCGTCTCGGTCCTTCATGGAAATCCCGGCGCGCAAACGGGAAACAGCTCCCGCTTCCGGACGGCGTTCGTGGAAACCTGAAAGCCGGGACCTTTCCGGGGGGAGACGAAAAGACAGCACGGCCACGCTGCGCATTTAAGCGCGGGGGTCTTGCAAAGTCAAATTCCTGACTGTACGGTTCAGTCAATTTTCCAGTCTTCCGAGGTGATCCCATGGATGCCGCCGCTTCCCGCGATGGCACAGTCTCCGAACCGTCCGCCGTCTCCGGTTCTCCGGCGCCGGCCGCCATTCCGGCGGCCCCGGCCGGTGCGCCCGTCGCGGCCGGGTCCGGTGCTCCGGCCGCGCCCCGGCTTCAGCCCAGGCGCAGCAAGGCCCGCCGGATCCTGCCCGTCCTTGCCCTGCTTGCGGCGGGCGGCGGCATCTGGTTCGGCCATTCCTGGTGGACGGAGGGGCGCTTCCACGTCGAGACCGACGACGCCTTCGTCGACGCCGACATTTCCCGGATCTCCGCCCGCACCACCGGTTACATCGTCGACATGCCGGTCCGCGAGAATGACCGGGTGAAGGCCGGCGACGTGATCGCCCATATCGACGACACCGATGCCCGTCTGGCGCTGGAGGCGGCCAATCGCAAGGTCGAGGGCCAGAAGGCCACCATCACCCGCATCGACGCCCTGATTGCCGCGCAGAAGACGGCAATCCAGGAGGCCGAGGCGGCGCTGCAGTCGGCCAATGCCGAGGAGGCGCGCGCCGAGAAGGTGTGGCACCGGGCCGCCGCGCTGCTGAAGACGCCGAGCGGCACCCAGCAGGTGATGGACGAGGCGACGGCCACCCGCGACAAGGCCCTGGCCGCCGTCGCCAGCGCCCAGGCCTCCCTCAATGCCGCCCATGCCCAGGTGGACGTGCTGGCCGCCCAGCGCACCGAGGCCGAGGCGACGCTGTCCGGCCTGCAGACCGCCGTTTCCATCGCGGAGCGGGATCTCGGCTACACCCGGATCACCGCCCCGGTGGATGGCGTGTTCGGCAACAAGGCGGTCGACATCGGTGCCCTGGTGCAGCCGGGCACCCGCATCGGCGCCGTGGTGCCGCTCGACGATCTCCATGTCGAGGCGAACTTCAAGGAAACCCAGCTCGGCCGCATCCGGCCGGGGCAGGAGGTGTCCATCAGCGTCGATGCCCTGCCGGACGAGACCTTCCGCGGGGTGGTGGAGAGCGTGGCGCCGGGCTCCGGGGCGACCTTCAGCCTGCTGCCGCCGGAAAATGCCACCGGCAACTTCACCAAGATCACCCAGCGCGTGCCGGTGCGCATCCGCATCGACCAGTCGAGCGATCCCCATGGCCTGCTGCGCCCGGGGCTCTCGGTGCTCACCAGCGTGGACGTGCGCACGGGCCATCCGGTGACCGCCGGGGCCGGCAGCGCCGCCGCGGCCACGCCGGCGGGTGACACCCCGTGAGCGCCGCCCAGCAGGCGGCGGCCGTGGCCGCCGCTCCGGACGAACATGTGCCCCCGATCCGCAT
>JBBSSF010000122.1:0-8625 GCA_038242345.1 Hyphomicrobiales bacterium | reverse complement strand
GGTCCGGGCCACCGGTGAACACCGCCGAGCCGGCCACCAGCGCCGTCGCGCCGGCGGCGACGATCGCGCCGGCATTGGCCGGGGTGACGCCGCCATCCACCTCGATGGTGATCGGCCGGTCGCCGATCATCGCCTTGAGGCGGCGGATCTTCTCCACCATGGCCGGAATGAAGCTCTGGCCGCCGAAGCCGGGGTTGACGCTCATCACCAGAATGAGGTCCAGCCGGTCGAGCACATATTCGAGGGCGCTTTCCGGTGTCGACGGATTGAGGCTGACGCCCGCCTTCTTTCCGAGGCCGCGGATCGCCTGCAGCGAACGGTCCAGATGCGGACCCGCCTCGGCGTGGACGGTGATGTAGTCCGAGCCGGCCGCGGCGAAGGCCTCCAGATAGGGGTCCGCCGGGGCGATCATCAGATGGACGTCCATCACCTTCTTCGTGTGCGGCCGCAGCGCCTTCACCACCATCGGGCCGATGGTGAGATTGGGCACGAAGTGGCCGTCCATCACGTCTACATGGATCCAGTCGGCTCCGGCGGTGTCGATGGCACGGACTTCCTCGCCGAGCCGGGCGAAATCGGCGGAGAGGATCGACGGGGCGATGATCGGCGCGACGGACATGGGAAAGCTCCGGCTGCGACAGGGGAAAATGATTCGGCCCTTCGTCTAGCATGGCCGCTGCGGAAAGGAACCCCCGGCCGTGTCAGTTGCCCATCAGGCCGCTGGTCAGGTTGATGGCGAGGGCGAGCACGCAGGCATTGAACAGGAAGCCCAGCATGGCGTGGATCGTCACCACCTGGCGGAACCGGCTCGTGGTGACCGCCACATCGGACACCTGGAAGGCAGCGCCGACGGACAGGGAGAAATAGACGAAGTCCATGTAGGAGCTTGGCCGTTCGCCGGGAAAGGCGAGGCCGCCATATTCCCGCCCGTCGCCGTCGCGGTCCTCGAAATAGAGGTGGGCATAGTGGATCGCGAACACGGTGTTGAAGAGCACCCAGGACAGCACCAGCGTGAAGCCGCCGAGGACCAGCCCGACGATCTGGGTACCGCGCTCGGGATGGGCCTGGATGTCGGCAAGCGCCACGCCGATGGCCACGAGGCTGATGGCGACCGCGGCGATGGCCAGCACCAGAATCACCCAGGGGCGTTCGTCATCATCGGCCGCATGCAGGCGCAATTCGGCCTCGCCCTCCGTCAGGATCAGCCGCCACACCCAGGCGAGATAGAGCAGCGCGCCGGCATTCCAGCCGATGAGCAGCGCGTGGGGGGCGTCGAGACCCGAGGCCGCCAGCGTCGCGACCGCGGCGACGAGACCGGCCAGAAGCAGGCGGGTCCGGCGCTTCATGGAGCGATGCGGGCGAGGGGCGGGGCCGGTCATGGTGGGCAAAATCCGGGCGGCAGGACGCGAAAGCATCGCGATGATGCCCTGATTCCGCCGTCGTGCATTCAGTCCCCGTTCAAGCCTGCTGCGACATCTTTCCGCCCATGCCCCGCCGCCCGCCCGATGGGCGGTGGAGCCAGATGACCGGGAGACTTCTCATGGCCATGCTCGACGTGCTCACCAATCGCGGCCTCGATGCGGACGGATTCCTTTATCGCGTGATCGACGATGGCGGTTACAGCAGCTGGTCCTCGTCGCGGATCGTGCTCCGGGAGACCGTCCACGGCGATGCCGTCTATGTGATGGGATCCGGCTTTACCTGGAACTCCGAGGGGCAGGTGATCGGCGGCACCGTCACCGGCTGGCGGATGGTGGCCGATGGCGGCTATGTGGGCACCGTCTCCGGGGTGAAGACCGACGCCAATGACTTCTTTGCCGCCATCGAGGACGTGTGGAACCTTCATTCCGGTGCCGCCCTTGATGACATCCTCTATGGCAGCATGTCCTGGGACGCCGTCGGCGGTGCCGGCGCCGACGTGCTCATGGGCGGGGATTTCGCCGACACCCTGACCGGCGGCGCCGGAAACGACACGCTGAACGGCGGCGGCGGCTATGATCTCGTCGACTACAGCATCGAGACCGGTCCGCTGACCGTGGTCGTCGATCTCGCCGCGCGCACCGCCACCGACACCTTCGGCAATCGCGACCGCCTCAATTCCATCGAGAACATTCTCGGCACCGATGGCAGCGATGACCTGCGCGGCACCGATGGCCGCAACGCCATCGCCGGCAGCGACGGCAACGACGTGATCTATGGCCGTGGCAATGTGGACGGGCTCTATGGCGGCTATGGCGGCGACACGATCTATGGCGGCGATGGCAACGATCTGGTGAAGGGCGATGCCGATGCCGACCGCCTCTATGGCGATGCCGGCAACGACCGGATCTATGGCGGCAGCGGCAATGACGCCCTGGTCGGTGGCTACGACAGCGACACGCTCTATGGCGATTCCGGCAATGACCGGCTGTCGGGCGGAACTGGCCGGGACCAGCTCTGGGGCGGCACCGGCAGCGATACCCTGACCGGCGGCTCCAGCGCCGACCTGTTCCGCTTCTCGACCGGATTCGGCCGCGATACCATCACCGACTTCCGCTGGTCGGAAGCCGACAAGGTCGACCTGCGCGGGGTCTCCGGCGTGCACAGCTACGCCGATATCGTCAAGCTGACCGACGCCTATGGCGATGCGGTGGCCGTGATGGGGTCCGACCGGATCACCTTCACCGACGTGTCCTGGGCTGACCTGCGGGCGAGCGACTTCCTGTTCGTGTGATCGTCCGTCTGCCCCGCGGGGCAGATCCGCAATGGATCCCGGCGGGCGAGACCCGCCGGGACTCCCGGCTTTATACCAAAGATCCTCGAAGAGGACTCTTTGGTATTCCGATGCAGGCTTTCCATGCCTTTGGGGTATATGGGAAATCTGCTGATCTTCAGGCGCGTGGGTGCAGTCAGCACTTCGTGCGTCTGGTATTAGAGTTTTTTCCGTGAGCCGGAGCGAACGGAAAATGCTTTAGCGATAGAGATCGGCCCGGGTCGGCGGCAGGCCGGACGGGCCCTTGGCGCGTTTGGAAGTCAGCGTCTGGAAGATCTGCAGGGTGCCGCGCTTGAAGGCCAGTGATACTCCGCAGAGATAGAGCAGCCAGATGCGATAGCGCGCCTCGCCCACCTCGGCGATGGCCGCGTCCCGATGGGCCATCAGATTGCGGGCCCACAGCTCCGTCGTGCGGCCATAATGCTCCCGCCAGGCTTCCACATCGTGCACCTCGAACCGGTAGGCTTCGAGATTGCGCAGGGTCATGCCGATGTGGTCCACTTCGCCACCGGGGAAGATGTAGCGGGTCATCGCCTTGTATTCCATCCGCTTCTTGCGGAAGGCGGTGTCCGAGAGCTTGCCCTTGCGCGTGATGGCGTGATGCAGATAGAGGCCGCCCGGAGCAAGCAGGGCATGCACCTTGCGGAAATAGGCCTCGTGATTGTCGATGCCGACATGCTCGAACATGCCGATGGACGAGATCTTGTCGAAGGGACCGGTCAGGTCGCGATAGTCCTTCAGCTCGACGCTCACCCGGTCCGACAGGCCGCGCGCGGCGATCCGTTCCCGCGCCAGGGACAGCTGCTCTTCCGCAAGCGTCACGCCCAGAGCCGTCACGCCATAATGTTCGGCTGCATGACAGATCAGCGCGCCCCAGCCGCAGCCGATGTCCAGCAGACGATCGCCGGGCTTCAGCCGCAGCTTGCGGCAGATCATCTCCAGCTTGTCTTTCTGCGCCGTGGCGAGATCATTGTCCCAGTCGGTGAAATAGGCGCAGGTGTAGACCATCTCGGGGTCGAGAAAGAGCTGATAGAAGCGGTTGGAGACATCATAATGGAAGGCGATGTCCGCCTTGGCGCTGCCGCTGCGCTTGGTGGCGGCGTCGCCGCCATCCACATCGGCATTGGCCGTCGCTTTCAGTTCGGCCGGGCCGAACAGCATGGGGATGACGTGGCGGGCGACGGTGCCCCATTTCAGGCGGCGCCGGATGTCCCGGCTGCGCACCGCCGGCCGCTGTTCGGCGAGGTCGAAGAAGTCGCCGCCGCGCAGGTCCAGGGCGCCGGCGGCATAGAGCTCGACCAGCGTGGCCAGGCCCGGATGGCGCACCAGGCGGGGCAGCGCCGCCGGATCGGTGACCGCCACCCGCAGCCCGTCGGCCGGCGCCGAGGCCGGGATCCGGCTGCCATCCCACAGTTCGATGGCGAGGGACAGACCGAGCGCCTCATGCAGATGGCTGGCAAGGGCGCGCGCATGATCGAGACGGCTGTCCGGTGACTGAGGCATGACCCCTCCTGGCAATCCGGCAGGCCGGACGCGATTCCATGAACCGGCGCGAGAATAGCCGACGCCGGGAGGCCGACGAACGGGGGCCGGCAAAAAAAAGCCCCCGGCGCAGGGCCGGGGGCCATTTGGGGATCGGCGGGGAGCGGGGCTCCCCGGCCAGCGCCATCAGATGGCGTGATCGCGGATCGCGTAGCCGGACAGAAGCACCACCACCCAGGCGAAGATGGCAATGAACAGCACCGAGATGATCGACCGGAACCGGTTGGGGTAGGTCGAGTCATGCGCCAGGGCCGGCTGGACGAAGGTCGCGAGATAGCTGTGCTGCATCGCGGTGTTGATGCGGGCCGTTTCCAGCGCGGTCAGCGCCGAGGCATAGAGCTTCTCGGCGAAGTTCTGCTCCCGCTGGAGGGTCTGGAAGCGGTCGATGACTTCCGAGATCCGCTGGTCTCCGCCGCCGACGAGCGCATTGTTGCCGATCCGGGCCCGCAGCTTGCCGAGTTCGACCTCGGCCGCGGCGATGCGCGACTTCAGCACCTGCACCGTCGGTGCATTGGGCTTCATGGAGGTCAAAAGACTGGCAAGTTCCGCCCGCATGTCCACCAGGTCGCCCTGGACCTTGTTGTAGGTGGTGAGCACGCCTTCCGCCGACGATTCCGGATCGGTGATCTGGTTCTTGTTGCGGAAGTCGAGCACGGCGCGCTGGGCGGTGGCGAGACGTTCCTCGGCCCGCGCCACCTCGCCCTCGAAGAAGGACACCGCATCATGGCGGGCCCGGGCCTGGAGATTGTTCACCAGATCCTCGGACATCGACACCAGCGATGTCGCCACCTTCAGGGTGTCCTCCGGACGGAAGGACCGCACCGTCACCGTGGTGATGCCGGTGGTCATGTCATAGGCCGCATCCAGGGTCCGCTGCCAATAATGCAGCCGGTCCTCCATGGAGGCATCTGAGGTCAGCCGGCTGAAGCGGTCGGCGATGTCGGTGTCATAGATGTGGTCGAAGTCCACTCGCCGGGACAGCTCGTCCAGCGCCGTGCGGCTGCGCAGATAGTCGATGATGACGAAGTTGTCCGCCATCATCTGGAGCGCATCGACCGCGCCGCTGCCACTGCCCGACTGCCCGTTGGACAGGTTGACGGACATGTCCTGCTTGCGGATGGAGAAGCGGAACTCGGAGACATACTGGTCGGCGGCGAACAGGAACAGGTAGATCGAGGCCACGAGGGTCGGCACGGCGACGATCGCGAGGAAGGAGAGCAGCGGCACCGACAGCTTGAGGCTCCGGGTGCGCCTGGGGAGGGCGCGGATGAGGCTCTCGTCGCGCTCGGAAAGCTCCGGCGGCGGCGGCTCCTGATCGTCCTCTTCCTCATTCTCCTCGACCGCCGGGGCCGGACGGCGGGCCGCGGCCCGCATCATGTTGGCCTGACGCTGGGCGCGCCGGGCAGCCCGGGCTTCCGGGCTGTTGCGGTCTTCCAGCGCGCGCTCGGCGCGCCCGTCCAGGGAGACCAGATTGTTCGGCTCTTCGGGGAAGGGCGCGGGGACCGGCGCGCGGACCACGGTGGGACGCGGCCCCGGCAGCACGGCGGCGCTCGGCTCGTCATTCGGGACGCCGGCATGATGGGCGGCTTCCGCGGCAGCGGCCTGGCGGCGGGCAAGCAGATACTCCGCCCGCTCTTCCGGAGTACGGCCGGGAAGTCGGGGAGGCCGGGTCGCCTGGGTCGTCATGGGGTCAGACACCTCGCTCACAGGGCGCGGCGACACCACAGCCGCTGCCCGGGGGCCCGAAACGGCCTCGGGTGATTTGTCGTCCGGATGGGGCGGGCCGCTCCGGAACCGGTCTGGAAAAGAGTCGGATATGGCGCACTCCCTTGCCAGAGACAAAGCAACTCATGACACGCCAGAGAAGTTCCGGCGCCGTGGACGCCTTCCCGCACTTGCCCCCGGTCCGCAGACAGCGGCCCCGGCTCAGGCGTGTGGGGGAGGTCGTGAAGAACTGCTCCTCCGCCGGGAAGCGTGAAGCTCCCCCCTGATCGTGGCCGGACAGGACGCGCTTGCGGGCGCTCTATGTCTGGACCACAGGGTAACCGAGTTTTCCCCTACAGGAAAGGCCGGTCCGGGCGTCGGATCCAGTCAACTGACCGCATTGGTGTGGCGTTCATAAGGCGACACTGCGCTTGCTGTCGCGCGAGAGCTCGCTGTAGTGCCGCACACCTTCGGTGATATTCTCGTAGATATGAGGTATTCCCTGATCCAGAACGACTGCCCGCGTGCAGAATGCCATTGCCGTCGGCCCACTTTTGGTCGCAAGGACGAGGCCGGATGTTTCCAGGCGGGCGTTGAAGAGACGGGCTATACGATCCCGGATTTGCGGCGGTCCGCCCGCATAGCCGCCATCGATGAGAAAAGTCTCGAAGGGGAGGGCGTAACCGATCGTATAGACCATCTGCAGACGCTCGGCGCGGGTCAGGTTGCCGACGAATTCGTCCATCAGGCGCTTCAGGCCCGTGTAGCTTTCGACGAAATCCTGGACCGATTTTGTCTCGAATCCATAGATACCGCAGAGAAAGTTGATGTTCTGTCGCACCGTCATCGACGAGTGGACGACCGCGAGCGCATTGATCGGATAGGAGATCGTGCCGCTGCGATAGACGTGTCCGCTGTCCGGGCGCAGCACGCCCGTCATCATGTTGATGAGGGTCGACTTGCCGGAATAGTTGAGGCCGAGGATGGCCGTGCGGGTGCCATCCTCGAAGGTGAGGCTCAGGTCCTTGAAAACCTGATTGATCCCCTGACGGCGCTTGAAGGCCTTGGAGACCTTGTCCAACAGGATCATGACACCTCGATCAGTCGCCGCCGCATGACGCGGATCAGGATGAAGCCGAGCAGGAAGGCCAGGGCCGAGCAGTTGATAAGATAGTTCACATCCAGAAAATAGCTCGGATAGCTGGGATAGAATGCGAGGCGGAAATATTCGACGCCGTGGGCAATCGGGTTCCACAGCATGATGTCGCGCAATGGCGACGGCATGAATTCGAGAACGCGCATCACCGCCGAGCCGAACATCAGCACGATGGAAAAGGCATTCCACAAAAGTTTCCACGAGGCGAAGAAATGGGCGATGACCGCATTTATCATCCCGACGCCCATGCCGAAAATGGTGAGCAGCCCGATCGAGTAGAACACGATCATGAAATCGTGTGGCCAGGCCTGCTGCGTATCAAAGAGATAAATGTAGACGAACCCCATGATCGAGACGATCGTGATCGTCACGAATTCCAAGAACACGCGAGAAATGAAGAAGTCGAACAGGGTAACGGTCGGGATATAATTGACGCCTGTGGGGATGCTCAGGCTCGACATGCTCTTCGACGCGATCATGCTGAAGGCATGAAAGGCGGAGATGCCGGTCCAGATGAACAGCATCAGCGAGGTGCCATATTGCGGATGGCGGTTGAGCGCCATCATGCCGACAAGGGCGAAGGCCTTCTGCAGCAGCGGCGAGATGAAGGCCGTTGCATAGCCGAGGCGCGACTTGCCGTAGCGGGTCTTGATCTCCCGGACGATCAGGGCAAACACGACCCGGCTGGTCGTGGCAAGGCCCAGCCGGGCACGATGCATGAACCCCTGATTGAGCTGGGCCGGCAGTTCGGACTGGAAGGTCACGGTTTCGGCGTTGCCTCCGGCTGGGGGCCCGTCGGGGCGGCGGTTGCCGGCCGGCAGGCACAGGGGGGGACGGGCAGGCCCGCGGGGAAGAGGAAGCGGACATGCCGGCCACGGGCACCGCCAGACGGATTCCGTCCGGGGCGGATGCGAGACCGCAGCACGCAGGCTGTCGTCAAAAAATGGAAATTTGGTGACCTGCGGCTGTCAGGGGGACGTCGAGGGCAGTCCGCTCGCCGGGGAGGACAATCCGTCGGTGCTTTCGCTTTCCCGCTCGAAGCGCTGCCCGGAGAGATGGCCTTCGCTTCGGGCAGCCAGCGCCGCCCCATTGGCTGCCCGGACGGGGCGGGACCGTCCGGACGGGCGGCGTCGGGTCCGTCCGGATCAGGCGCCGGCGACGCGCAGGAAGTGCAGGGCGCTCTCGCCCTGGTCCCGGCGCTCGATCAGCTCCACGCCCTCGGGCAGGGTGATCTCGGCCGTCGCCTCTTCCTCAAGAACACAGAGCGCGCCGGGGGCCAGCCAGCCGCCGGCGAGCGCGCTGGCGAGCGCCGCCTCGCCGAGGCCGCGTCCATAGGGCGGATCAAGGAAGGCGAGCGGGAAGGGCTGGAGCGTGCCCGCCGGGCCGAGCTTCGTGGCGTCCCGCCGCCAGATCTTGGTGGCGCCGGTGAGGCCGAGGGTCTCGGTGTTGCGGCGGATGAGGGCGCGGCCCT
>JBBSSF010000121.1:0-8690 GCA_038242345.1 Hyphomicrobiales bacterium | reverse complement strand
CTTCAGGGCGGACACATCCGCCCTGAAGATCAGCGCATAGTTCAGTTCCCGGGCGGCGGCGGCCATTATCTCGTCTCCCGGAATATCTGGAGGGCAGCCTGTTCCATGATCTGGATGTCGCCAAAGACGCCGTCAGGATCAGACAGCCGCCGGCGGCGCAGCACGATGTCGACGGCCGGATAATCGAGCCCGAGGCGGATCGGCCCGGCGGGTGTTCCCAGCCAGCGCCAGCATGTGGTGCAGGCGAGGAAGGCGGTGACTGCCGGCCAGGTATCCGGCATCACCTCGACGTCTTCTGCGGCCGCAGGAGGGGGTGCCTCCATTGCGACGCCCAGGGCGGCAAAATCAGCCGCGACGGCATCATCTGGCCGGACGGCCTGCCGCCGGTCCGAACGACCGAGCTGCAGGTGCGCCCAGGCCCGGGCCGCCGCTGTCAGTGTCCCGCCCGCGCCCCGGACAGCGCTTCGCGATAGGCGGTCCAGATCGCCACCCGGAACCAGGACACGTTGAGGGCGGCCCCGAAACTCTCGGCGCCGAACGGCACCGGCTGCCCGTCTTTGCCCACGACCCCGCGCCAGCCCTTGACGATGCCGGCAAGCCGCCCGCGGTCATGGTCGACGCGGTCGCGGACGGTCACCAGATCGTCCGCCATTTCGTCGGCAGAAATCGCCGCTTCCTGCGTTTCCGGCTGAAACAGGACGTCGAACGTCTGTTCGATCATCTTGCCAGCGTTGTCCGGATCCGGAACGAAAACACTGACCGGCCACCAGAACTGGTAGTGGTCCACCAGAACAAAGTTCATTCTATGCCTCGTTCACTTGATGGTGATCTTGAATTCGTCCCGGCCCGTGCTGGGACAAAGGATGAGCGGCAGGGAGTAGTTCACGATGTTGTCGCGCTGACCGATGGTCGGACGGCCGATCTCGACGGACGGCGCCGTGATCTCGACGATGTTGCCGGCCGTCGTGCCATGGACGATCGACAGCGGCCCGCGGGTGCGGGCCTTGGCGCGGCCGAGCCAGTCGATGGTAGCAACCGATCGGGCCTCCACCACGGCCGTCCCCGTCGACGACCGGTCCGTGATGAGCACCCGTTCATCGCCGACAAGGAAGCGCGGCGTCAGGGTATTGCCCATGTCGAGGGAAACGCTTTCCGCGACAGCCCCCCAGCCATGCAGCGACATGACGGTGTTCGCCTTTTCGACGGGCACCGGGTCGACCCACCCGGTCGTCGTTACCGCCGGCATGGCGCCGACGTCATTGACGGCGCCGATGAGCCCGACCCACGTCGCCCGGAAATGCGGGATTTCAAGCGCCGTGTAGGTGACGGCAATATTGGTCCGGCAGCCCGTCAGGACGTGACGGGTGCCGTCATAAAGGAAATAAAGAGAGGACGATTCCTGCGCGTCCTCCACGAGGGTGTACTCGGCCGAAGTCCCGACGGTAACGGTTTCCGCCAGACCGGCCGCCCGCAGGACGGAGCCATATTTCGGCACCGTGCCGGCGGCACCAGCGCCGGCCACCTCGATATCGGCTTCCATCCGGCCGTAGCGGCCGGACAGCAGGATCCCCTGATTGCCCAGATAGGGCAGCATCCGCCCGCGCTGGATTTCGGTCGCTTCCATCGGGGTGAAGGTGACATTGGAGAGGATGAGCGCGTCGGCAGCGGCGGGCGCGGCATCCGTCCCGTAGGTCGTTTCCAGCTTGTGAAGCGTGGCAAGCCGGTTCCAGCGGCGGGCGTCCATGGGTCAGCCTTCCATTTCGGCAGCGGCGGGCGCGGCCTCGGCTTGATCCGGATCGGGGGTGCCGACGGCGGCATCGGCGATCTCGTCGGCCACCGGGTTCGCCGGCGTACCACCGACGCGCCGGAGGTCGCCGGTCGCGGCGTCGCGTTCGTAGCGCCCGCCGATTGCGGGCAGGATGCGGGTGTCCATCATCACGATCCCTTCAGATAGCGGATGCATTCCCAGACCTGGGCGTAGACGGAGACCCCGTTATCGAGCGGCTGCATCTCGCCGCTGACGAGCTGGAGGCTTGACGCACCCGGGGCGGGGCACCACCCGGCCAGCGCCGCTTCGGTGATTGCCTTCGGCGCGTCGATCGCCCGGGTCCGGATTGCCCCTTTGGGGTCATCAGCCTGCCGCACGATGTGCGCCACGATGAACCGGACGGAGACTTCCTGAAGATGCCCGCCGGTTGCCCGGGTGTTCGGCTTGGCACTTTCACGCCAGGCCACCACCCAGGTGGTGTTGCCGTTCGGCGCCACGCCCCGCGACGCCGCTTCCAGGTCTTCCGCGACGGCCGCCCGGAGCCCGGCCGCGGTCAGCCGGTCGACGATGTCCGTCAACATCAGAGATACCCCCGGAGCGTTCGGCCGGCGCGGGGCTCCGGCCCGGCGAAGCCGACGGCCCCGGCGTCCCCGGTCGCTTCCGCGCCGGCCGCGTCCGTCAGACGGATGGCGCCCCGGGCGAGATCCCGAAGCGCCGCCAGCGCGTCCCGGTAGTCGGCGACGACATTTTCCGGCGGCACATGGCGGTGCAGATGATGCCGGGCGACCGCGACGGCCCATGTCCGGACGAGGTCCGGGACCGGGTCGAACGGGAGCTGGTAGCGGGCGGCGGCATAGCCGTTGACGGTGTTGTCGGCATGGACCAGCGCCGCGGCGATCACGTCCGGGTCGGGGGTGCCGTCCATGTCCCGGTCGGCGACCTGCCCGACTTCGTCGGCGCCCGCCCGGGCGATCAGGTCGGCAAGGGTGGCGTAGGTCATGCCGGCGCCGCCCCTGCGTTCTGGATCAGAAAGCCTGCGTCGGCGCCGACAATGTAGGGCCGGCGCTCGACCGTCGTCGGATAGACCCAGCTGCGGACATTGTTCTCGTAGTAGGGGCTCTCGACCTGCGGATAACCCGTCAGCTCGTAGGTGTAGCCGTAGGAGGGGACGCGATAATTGTCACCGGCGGCCGGGACATAGGCGAGGATTGCATCATCCCCCCACACGTCGGTCGCCGCATCGGTATCCGCTGCGGTCTCCGGCAGATAGACGGCCCGCCCCACGTCGACGGTCGACAGGTCGAAGAAGGCAGCCAGCATCGCCGTCGTGATCGACGCGGACGAGGTATACTTGTAACGTTCGGTGACGGCCGGATGATTGGCCAGGGCGTTGTAAGCCGACGGCGACAGGATCAGCGTGTTCGGATAACGTCCGATATATTTCCTGATCTGCTCCTTCCCCGCGTCGATGTCATCCTTCGGATTGCTGGTCGCGCTCTTCCAGCGTGCCGTGCCCGCCAGCGCAATCTTGTGGTTGGCGTCATAGTTCCCGGCCGTACGGGCAAGCGTCGCAGCCGCGATCTCCAGACCGAGATCCAGGGCGTCCATCACGGTCGCAACGGCGCCGGCCGCCAGGTCGATCCGCGGGACCGACAGCGCCTCTTCCTGATGTTCGCGCGGGACCGTCGCTTCAAGGGCGTCCTGCACGAGCGCGATCGGGTCGGTACTGTAGCCATACTGGATGCGGGCCACGTTCCCGCCCGGCGCGCGCCGGGTGTTCACCACCCGGAACGACTCCTTCCCGAACTTGAGCGTGAGCATGGACCGGTTGGGAACCGGTGCCCGCGGGAACAACCGATGCGAGATCAGCTCGGCATTGCGATAGCCGCGCGCATGCGTCGACAGGATCGGGTCGACGACGGCCGCGGTGCGCTGATTGACGGGGGGCATGGGGCGGGGTCCTTATCGGATGGTCACGAAGGCGTTGACGAAGGCACCGTCGGCGGCGGACGAAAGCGCGACCGCGAACACGTTGGTCCCGGCGCCCGCCGACTTGACGCCCCCGGCCGCCGCTGAAACCAGCCGGTCGCCCTTGGTGATGGCGCCGCGGGCGCGCAGCCGGATCGTGCCGATCAGCATCCCGGCGATATCCAGCCCGACTTCGGTCGCCGGATTGAGGGCGACCGCCTGCACGCGGGCATCGTCGGCCGTGATCTTCGTGTCACCGAACCCGACCAGGTCGTAGGCATCCCAGAGGCCAGCCGACTGGATCGTGGTCGAGAGGAGAGAGCGGAAAGTCTGCATGATCCCCCCCCGTCAGCCGACCGACACGGCCATGACCGCATCGAGATAGGACGTGCCCGGATGCGCCCGCATCCAGGCTTCGGCCCGGCCGTGCAGAGCGAGCTGGTCACGATCGACCGGCTTGCCGTCCGCGGCGAAGGCCGCGGGCGCCGACCGGTCACCCGGCCCCGGCGGCACCGGATGCGCCCCGAAGGTCACGGTCTGCGGCTGGGCCGCCAGCACCGCCCGGATCGCATCCGCCGTCGGCTGCGTCGTGGTCTGGCCGTTGCCGGCGGCAAAGGACACACTGGCATCCGCAGGCAGAGCGTCCAGAACGGCCACGACCTGGGCCTGAGAGACCGGCAGCAGCCGGCCTTCGGCGACCAGCGCCGCCGCAAAGGCGACGTTGGCATCATGGCGGGCCGCGGTCTCGCGGGCGCGCAGCGCGGCTTCACGGCGGTCGAGGTCAGCCGCGCGCGCGGCCGCCGCCGGATCGGGGGTCGGGGGCATCGGGGGATCCTGAGGCTGGGGCGGGGAAGAAAAGGACGGGCGGGGCGGATCGTCGGTCTCGCCGAGCCATTCGATGGAGTAGGCGGGCAGCGCCCTGTCGGCGGCTTCCAGCCCAAATTGCGCGATCAGGAAATCGCGCAGCGACCGGAACAGCGAGGATGCCGCTTCACCGGCGCCGAAATCGGCGGTGAAGACGGCATCGGCCGGGGCGCTGAACGAGGCGAGCTTGAGCCCGGTAACCGCGGGGGCTGCGCCGCCCAGGAACCCGACATGGCGCGGATACCAGGTGCCCGGCACCGGATTTTCCGGCGCGCCCGGTCGATGAAACGCCATCGACACCTTGCGATAGCGCCCGGCCCGGACAGCCGCCGCGAACTCCGGGGCGATGTCGCCGATGGTGGCGTGCATCCGGTCGGTGGCCGCGTCATAATCCAACCCTCGCACCCAGGCGAACGCGGGCGCGTCCACGGCGGGATGGCCGATGACGACGGGAGCCGGCGCGCCGTCCGGGTCATAGGCGTCGGCGATCGCCCTGAGGTCGGCGGCGGAATAGGTGATCGCGCCACCCTGCATGGGCATGAAGGTGCCGGAGCGGAAAACCTCGATCCGGGCGGTGACGGGCGGGGCGGACGGATCCGGCATTGGCGCTCCCTCGGGAATGACGAGGGCACGATGCCGGATCGGAGGGCGCCGGTCCCGAGGACCGAAGGTCCCCGGGAAGGCCGGATTCGGAGGGCGCCGCAAGGATGGCCCGGGATGGGCGTTTGCCGCAAGCCGCGCCGTTCACCCGTGCCGGATGCAGAATGGAATTCTAACGGGGTCTAACGGGGGCTTAACGGGCCATTAAGGATTGTCTGTCCGCTCTCCGGTCACCCAGACGTCAGCGAAGTCGAAAATCACCTCTTCATCTCCCGCCGTGATGCCGATCCACGGACGGGCGGGCATGACGATGTCATGGGCCGGGACCTGGACGTCGCGCGCGAAGTTGGACCGGCTCTTTTTCCGGAAGACGGAATCGAACTCGTCGGCCTTGGCATCATAGTGCTGATAGATGGTCTGGGTGCGGGCCGGCATCTTGATCGTGCCGCCCAGCTGGTGGATGGCCGCGGCGGGCATCGGCGATCCCACCGTCAGCCCGGCCAGCCCGGCGCGATAGCTGACGGAGCCGAGCAGCCGGCCGCGGGCGCGCAGGATGCGGATCGGTACCAGCTTGCGGCGCTCCCGCGCCCGGATGGTCTTCGGCAACAGCTTCCGCCAGGGCACCCCCTCCGGATCGCGCTCGCCCGCGAAATTGTCCTTCACCCGGCCAAGAACGAATTCGCCGACATTCTTGTAGAACCCGACCGGGCGCTCCATCCGGGCGATGATCGCCCGCAGTCCGGCGACAACGCCACTGTCATCGGCCAGCACGTCAAACCGGAGACCGGTCATTGGCAGTGCGCTCCCGCGCCGCTATATATGGATGTGTCGGGCACGCGATGATCGGCGATGATCCTGGTAGCTCCCCGACATGACGGACGGATCGCCCCGGCCGTCATTTTCGTTTCCAGATCAGTTTTCCGCCCCGGCGCCTGTCCAGCAGCCGCAGATCCGGCCGCCCCTTGCGATCGGTCGGCGCATAGGTCGTGATCGGCGACCACCAGCGCTGGCCAACCTCGAAGACGGACAGGATACCCGTCTTCCCGTCGGTGCGGATGTAGCGCCGGTCAAGGATCAGGTCCTTCGGGGCGTCGGGAACCGGATTCCACTTGAGTGCCACCCCCATCCAGATCTCGTCCGGATCCATCAGGGTCTCTGCCATCAGTGGCGTCCAGACAGCCCGGTCGCGCTTGCCGATTTTCCATGTCCCGTCGCGCTCCCGGAACAGTCCGTCCGAAATCGGCATGCGCGTGCCGGCCACATCCTCCCAGAGCACCGCGCGGCCGATATCCGCGCCGAACGGCTGGAGGAAAGCCCGGACATAGTCTTCCGCCGGCAGATCCGGCGGAAGAGGCTTCGCCACGAACGGCTTCGCCCGGGCAATCAGATCCGCGATGGGTTCGGGGGAATCGATCTCGACGGCGTGCCGGGGATTGTCGAGGGCAGGCCTTCCGTCCGGCGCCTCCGCAATCAGGGCGGACGGCACGAGCCCCTGTTCCCAGAGTGCCCCCGGCTGATAGTCCCACCCATAGCCGATGCCGGCCGGCACCTGGACACGCTCGCCGGTGGCCGGATCCGTCACCAGGTCAAAGCCGTCGACGGGCTCCGCCGAAGGCGTCAGGTTCAGCCGTTTCATGTCGGCGTCCGACAGGGTGTCGAACCCGCAGGAGCACAGCCAGTCGTTCGGCGGGGTGTGCGTCTTCCACCACGGGTGATCGTACCGGTAGATGCGGCCGTCCCACGACACATGCAGTTCCCGCGGGTGCATCGGCACCCGGGTTTCGGCGTGGCGATAGCGCCACCAGGGCCGGAACCGGGTCACGTCCGGGTCGAGCGCCTGTTTCAGGCGGCCGGCCATGTAGGATGTGCGCACGTTGGTCTCGAAGATGACGCGCGACCGCCAGCCGGGTTCGCCATTATGGTCCCAGCCATATTTTGTGACGACCCGGTCGAAGTCGCCCCGGAAGTCATCCAGCGTGCCGCCGTTGTCGATGGCGTCCGCAATCGCCGCCTGGAATTCCCCGATCATCGCCATGTCGGTGGCGCCCGCCACCACGAAGGCGCGATCGTGCACGCCCCGCAGAACATCCGTCCATGCGTCGGTCGGCTGGGTGCGTTTCTGACGGAAGAATTCCGACTGCTCCGCGAAGGACTGCTTTTCGATTTCCGCTCGCCCCATGGCGAAAGCGGCCCCCTCGGCGTCCAGAAACACCGCCTCCCGCCCGGCCCATGCGGCCAGTTCCAGCGCATCGCCAAGGGGCTTTGCCAGCGCGTCCGGGGTCCATCGGGCCGCAAGCTCCAGCAGCGCGCGCTGCGCCGCCGGAAAGTCGGCCGCCGCATCAAGCGCCCGGCGGATGGCGGCCACCCGCCGGGCGAAGTGCGCCGCCGTCAGGCTTTCGAGCTGGTCGGCAATCGCGCCTGTCGGGTCATTCGGATCGGCGGCGAAGCAGGCTTTTTTTTTACCCGCGTCGGCAAAGAGTGCCGCAAAAGCCGGATTGTCCATGGGTACTGACGGCGCCGGCCGGGCGCCGCCCGCAATCCGGACCCGCGCCTCCACCAGCCGGTCAATGGTCGCGTCCGTCAGCTTGGCCGTCAGACCGGTCGAGACCAGATAGGCCCGGGCGTCCGCGTCATCGTCAATGTAGGCTGCCGTTCCAAGCGCCGCCACCAGGGCGGCATTGGTCGCATCGGCCGCCCCGGCACGGGCCGTCTCGGTTTCGGCGGCCGCCCGTTCATTTTCCGGGCGGACGCGCCAGACGGACGGCAGCCCGGCGCCGGGATAATTATAGTCGACCAGCCACCGGATGAGGGTGTCCCGCAGAGTGTCGGACAGATCGTCGGCGTCCGCATCCACCAGCATCGACAGCATGTCGGCATGGACCACACCCAGCCCGTAGCTGCCCTTGTCGCCCGCCTCCGTCGTCAGCGTTTCGCCGGTCACGCAGACGGAGATTTCCGAATTCCAGAACTCGCACCAGCCCTGATAGCTGACGGCTCCGCTCCGGGTCGCTTCGAGAAAAGACACGTCGGTCCCGATGGGAACGGTGACCGCGGCCGATGTCAGGATGGACTGGAGGCTATCCAGAACCCGGCGCCCCTCCGCCGTATCGACCCCGAAGGGCGTCTTGCCGAGAACAGTCGGGCCGGCAAATTTGTCGAGAAACTTCAGCCAGAAGGCGACACCCTCCCGCTTGAACAGCGTGCACCAGAACAGCCGGTAGCCCAGGCCGAGGCCATAGGGGTTGTTGCCCTTGACGCCATGACGATGGATGACGAATTTCCGGGTCGGGAGTTCTTCGCCGGTCAGCATGTTCGTCCATGTGAGCAGGCGCGGTTCCCAGTCCTCGCCGAAGACGAAGCGGCGCTGGTCATGGGAGGCGATGCGGTCCGGCATGATCTCGGCGCCATCGCGTCGCCAGACGATTTCGGATACCGCGAACCCCTTGAGGGTGGCGTCAAGCAGATCCTCGCAGATCCGGTCAAAAGGCAG